>DALYYK010000097.1:0-8133 GCA_031983305.1 Candidatus Fimivivens sp.
TTAACAGTCCGCCGTTCTACCGACTGAACTACAGAGGAATCGTGTGAACGGGGCGAATATTAACGACGAGGCGTGGCCTTGTCAAAGGGTGATTTAAAAAAATCGACCGATTGCCCAATAATTCCCCAAGTGGCACAATAATCCGTTCTGCCCGCCTGGTTACTGTCCATCCTGCCGCTTAACCCGCGGGTACTTCCACAGCCAGCGACCGCTGACCATACGCCAGTAAAAGAACACCCCGCGCACCGCCCAGTCGAGGAACATCCCCAGCCAGACGCCGACCACGCCCATACCCAGCACAACGCCCAATGTATAGCCTGCCACTACGCGGCAGCCCCACATGCCGAGCATAGACACCCACATCGCGAAGCGCGCGTCACGAGCCCCCTTCTGTCCCGCCGGCAGCACCCACGATGCCGCCCAGATAGGCATAAAGGCCGCGTTAAGCCAAAGCAGAACTTTTACGACCTCCTGCACATCCTGTTCCGGGGTATAGAACGAGGCCAGCAGGCCGGCAAACGGCGCGCTAAACCAGGCGATAGCGGTCAGGCCGATAGTCGATAGCCAGAAAACATGGCGCAGCTGGCGCTCGGCCTGGCCAATCTGCCCTTTACCCAGCCGCCTGCCGGTAATGATCGTTGAGGCGGAGCCCAGCGCGTTCCCCGGCAGGTTGATCAGCGCCGCCACGGAGAAGGCAATAAAGTTACCGGCGATGACGTTGGTCCCCATTCCGGCCACGAAAATCTGCGTCAGCAGCTTGCCGCTGTTAAAGAGTACCGACTCAATGCTTGCCGGGACGCCAATACCCATCACTTCCCAGACGATGGCAAAGTTCAGCGGCTTAAAGTAGCTTTTAAGCGTGATGCGCAGCGCCGGGTTAAAGCCGATCATCAGCACCCAAATAATCGCCACCGCGCCGATGTAGCGAGAGATCGTCAGGCCCAGCCCGGCACCGGCAAAGCCTAGCCCCGGCCAGGAGAAGACACCGTAGATCAGCGCGCTGCTGATAATGATATTGAGAATGTTCATGCCGCCATTAATCATCAGCGGAATTTTGGTATTCCCGGCCCCACGCAGCGCCCCGCTGCCAATAAGCGCAATCGCTGCCGCCGGATAGCTAAGCACCGTCAGTTCCAGATAGGTCAGCGCTAGCGCTTTAACCTGCGGGGTCGCCTCCCCTGCAACGACATCAATAATCTGCGCGCCAAAGTAGTGGATCACCGCCGCCAGCACGGCGGCAAAGAGGGTCATGATCACCAGCGACTGCCGCGCAGCTGCTCTTGCGCGCCGTCGGTCGCGTTTGCCCAGGCTGAAGGCGACCACGACGGTGGTCCCCAGATCGATCGCGGCAAAAAAGGCCATCACCACCATATTAAAGCTATCCGCCAGGCCGACACCGGCCATCGCCTCTTTACCTAACCAGCTGACCAGAAAGGTGCTAAGCACTCCCATCAGCAGTACGCAGGTGTTCTCCAGAAAGATGGGTACCGCCAGCGGGGTGATCTCACGCCAGAAGAGAACACGATAACTTTTGCGTTTTTTATACCAGGACGTGCGTACGACGGCCTGTCGTAGAGCGGCATTGACGTTCAAAATGGACCTTAGCGAGAGTGCGAGAGAGAGAAAGTTGAAACCTCATTTCAAATGATGAGGGAGAAATGCCGATCCTGCAAAGTATTTTGCGGCTATTTTGTTGCCAAAAACATCAGAGTGGCGAGAGAAGCAGCAGACGAACCTCATTGATTCAAATGACGTTTGACAAAATTTTTTTAGCCGCTAATATTCGCTGCGTTCACACGATTCCTCTGTAGTTCAGTCGGTAGAACGGCGGACTGTTAATCCGTATGTCACTGGTTCGAGTCCAGTCAGAGGAGCCAAATTAAAGAAGCCCGCTTTTTAGCGGGCTTTTTGCTTTTTTCTATCCTCAGAGTTTGTCTCTTCACACCAGCAGACTGCGCAGCGATATTAATCCCTTTTTTAGCCACGCTGTTGTGCCTCGCTGAGCGCTTCGCTTATGCTAGGCAGCATCAATTTGATCTATTGCTATAAATCACAGGAAAACGGATGAGTATCACGATTCGTCAGGCCCGCCCGACAGATGCAAACACTATCTACACCATGATCTATGAGCTGGCAGTATATGAAAAAGCGCCGGAAGAGGTGGTGACCACACCTGAAGAGATCGGCGAAACGTTGTTTGGCCCGGAGAGTAAAACCGAAGCCTTAATCTGTGAGATTGATGGTGAGGCGGTGGGCTATGCCGTTTTCTTCACCAGCTACTCGACATGGCTCGGCCGAAACGGTATTTATCTGGAAGATCTCTACGTTTCACCCAAATTCCGTGGTAGAGGCGCAGGAAAAACAGTGCTGAAGCATATTGCCCAGTGTGCAGTTGCCCGCCAGTGTGGCCGTCTTGAGTGGAGCGTGCTCGACTGGAACAAACCCTCTATCGATTTTTACCTCAGCACCGGCGCGCTTCCGCAGAGCGAGTGGGTACGCTACCGCCTCGATGGCAATGCGCTGCTTAAGTTTGCTGAAGCGTAAATCAGATATCTGGCCCCTATTTTTAGGCTCAGCGCTGCACCCAACAGCGGCTGGGCTGTTTTAAGTCAATGCTTGCCCGCGACAATACCAGAACTAATGGTTGAAAGCTCAACGGGGCACTCATGGTATTTACGTTAGCGCTTATTTAATGATGCCAGGTGTTGCTGTGCAGCTATTCATCGAGCCAGGGCAGCATAATCTCATCTGCTGTTTGATTCTGCACAAAATGAGTTAGATAGCTATTAACGACTCCCGTAAAAGTGGGGTTACCTGTCTGACTGGCTTCGATGCCCCTTTATCATAAGCGCAAGATCGCCATCGGCAGAAAATAGTGCGATGCAGAAAACAATATTGATAACGGCCTGTGCCAGCTCAGCCAGTTTGAAATACCCTTGAAAAACCCAGACGATGAGCGCACTACAGGCCACGGCTAAAGTCCATGCTGCCCATGAGTAGGCCGGATGCTGAGGTGACCGAGTCGCATAGATAAAAACAATCTTCGCGATTATCATCCCTGCCACAAGGATATTAATTATATAACTATAATAAAGCATATTATTTTTTACCTTTTACAAAACCGCGATCGAAAATTGATCCCATCTTTTTCGGACGGGTGCTTAAATACATGAGTAATCGTACCGCTGCTGCGGCACCTATCACGGCACCAACTCCAGGCGGAACATCAAGCGCTAACCCTAATAGCTTACCACTCAGCAGGGATAATAGCTGCGCACAAAAACCTGAGCAGGTAAGGCCAACGATCATAGATGCGGCAAACAGTAAAATACGCGCCCAGACAGCAAAGTCGATCGCCGAGACCACAAATATAATGCTACCAGCAAAAGCAGCTATAAAAGTATCTGCGTCATGGCCAATAATAGTTGAGAGAGCCATAATTATTGAGACCTGTGATGGCGTTGGGCCATTAGTAATTATAAATAAGTTATTATTGCATTATCTTAACCCTGCCCTTCCTTAGGCTGACAAAGCCAATGATATTGCTATTGCGGCCGTATAGTGCTCATAAAAAGAGCAAAGTTAATCCAAAAGTAATCATCTTCCTGCTCATTTTTAATGTTTATTGTTCGATAACAATGGACATATCAATAACATTACAATTATAAAGCAATACGGTTTTGGATGAGCGAACGATGTTTTGACACTACTCTTATAGCCTCACAGGAGATTGCCGAATGGGCGTATTACTTGCTAAGAAAATGAAATATTTTATGGTTACGATGGAGGAGCGCAATTTTGCTAAAGCAGCTGAAGCTCTTTGCATAACACGTTCTCCCCTGAGCAAGGCAATTTTTGAACTTGAAGACTACCTTGGAGGCAAGCTGTTCAACCGCACCTACAACAGTCTTGAACCAACGGACCTTGCCGTTGAATATTATCAGAAGTGTAAGCCTATTTACGAAATGATACTGGCCCTTGAAAACGAATGCCGCTCGGGTAGCAATGAAAGTCCGCTAACGCTGCTGTTTGATATTAGCATGCCAGAACTACTCTACCAACAGATTATCATGGCGTTGAAAAGTGAAAACATTTCTTTTAATTGTGAACGTTATGTTGTCAACTTGAATGACATTGATGAAATAGCACGCAAAAATACGCTTGTTATATCATTGAGGGAGATTAGCCCTAATGCCAGCTGTGAAGTTGATAGATGGCAGGGAGATGAGTTAGTCATCTGCATGTCTGACAATTACCTGTCTAATCACAATAAAACTGGTATTTTTATCTGGAAAGATCGCTCAACTTCCTATCTTCAACGCAGCTTTTATCTTCTGGCTAAAGATCATATGCCTGACATCACGTTTATTGAGCACAATTTCAACCTTACAGGGTTGCTATATAATGTACGTACGGGAAAAGGGTGTTCATTTCTGACCAGGAAAATGGCCACCATGTTTAAAGTCGACGGCGTCATCTGTTTACCCATAAAAGATCGCCGACCAATTATTTATTTGTATCATGGCAATAATAAGAAAAGCACTCACTATATCGCTCAAATCAAAAGAGTCATAAATATTTTCATTTAGGAATATCTGCTTGTTCATACATATGAAGCGAGTAGCCCACTCGCTTCGGTAAAATCTAAAAAATACGCGTCATTGAATATTAGTTGCTACGCCTATCCCAATGCGCCGGGATGTTACGAACATCCACATGGGTAAATGTATCATAGCGGCCAATTGAACATGCACTGTGTACTCTCTCCAGATATTCCGCCACGGCGTCAGGCGATATATTCATGACTTTAATATCAGCAGCCATTCCTTTAGTATGTTGACTCTTTTTAGCCCCACCTATTTTTTGGTTATAATCCGGACAACGGCACGCTGAATTTATCATTACCGGCATAGTAAAATAGCAGCGAACATCTTCAAGTATCTCATTGAGTCTCTTATCAACTGCGGCAAATCCGCAACCGCAGTGGCAAGCAAACTCCCGACGATCGAAATGCGTAGATATATCTCCCATAGACTCTCCAGGTGTAGACTACGTTAATGAGGGGTGTAAGTCAGACTAACCGTTAATAAATATTAAATATTGAACAGACTTAAAAATGCTGAAAAGTAAAAACAGGAGCGCAAAAAAAAGACAGTTTAGTTGCAAGGTCAGGGGACAGAGCGGGACTTTGTCAATATGTGAATACTTAACACCTTGGTCACACTTCGTTGTGAAACTGCCCATAACCTTTTTGAAACGCTGTTTTCATTTTCCTTTTGCTCTCTTTTCAGCGTATAATAGGTGTCTGGTCGCTATTGAATGGTTTCAGCTCATTGAACTGTAAAATTCAACTATCACATCGCATACTCCCGTTTTGGGCTGGAACTCAAGCACACATTACTCTGCACGCTCTTTTGATGTCACCTATCCTTACGCTGTGGCATCGCAGCTTTCGCAACACAGGTTTGACTCCGCGGTGGTGCGCCCCCGGAGCACTATTCTCCTATCCTTCACAACTTAAAGACTAAGACTGTCATGAAAAAGACCAAAATTGTTTGCACCATCGGCCCGAAAACCGAATCCGAAGAGATGTTAACCAAGATGCTGGACGCCGGCATGAACGTCATGCGTCTCAACTTCTCTCACGGTGACTATGCAGAACACGGTCAGCGCATCCAGAACCTGCGCAACGTAATGAGCAAAACCGGTAAAAAAGCCGCGATTTTGCTGGATACTAAAGGGCCGGAAATTCGCACCATTAAACTGGAAGGCGGTAACGACGTCTCCCTGAAAGCAGGCCAGACCTTCACCTTCACCACCGATAAATCCGTTGTTGGTAACAGCGACATCGTTGCTGTGACCTATGAAGGTTTCACCGCTGACCTCGCGGTTGGCAACACCGTGCTGGTCGACGATGGCCTGATCGGTATGGAAGTGACCGCTATCGAAGGCAACAACGTTGTTTGTAAAGTGCTGAACAACGGCGACCTCGGTGAAAACAAAGGCGTTAACCTGCCGGGCGTCTCTATTGCCCTGCCTGCCCTTGCGGAAAAAGACAAACAGGATCTGATCTTTGGTTGCGAGCAAGGCGTTGACTTCGTTGCAGCGTCCTTTATCCGTAAACGTTCCGACGTAGTTGAAATCCGTGAGCACCTGAAGGCGCACGGTGGCGAAAACATTCAGATCATCTCCAAGATTGAAAACCAGGAAGGTCTGAACAACTTCGACGAAATCCTCGAAGCTTCTGACGGCATCATGGTTGCCCGTGGCGACCTGGGCGTTGAGATCCCGGTTGAAGAGGTGATCTTCGCCCAGAAGATGATGATCGAAAAATGTATCCGTGCACGTAAAGTGGTGATCACCGCCACCCAGATGCTGGATTCCATGATCAAGAACCCACGTCCGACTCGCGCTGAAGCTGGCGACGTCGCCAACGCCATCCTCGACGGTACCGATGCTGTGATGCTCTCCGGTGAGTCGGCTAAGGGTAAGTACCCGCTGGAAGCGGTGACCATCATGGCGACCATCTGTGAGCGTACAGACCGCGTGATGACCAGCCGTCTGGACTTCAACAACGACAGCCGCAAGCTGCGTATCACCGAAGCCGTTTGCCGTGGTGCGGTAGAAACCGCTGAAAAACTGGAAGCTCCGCTGATCGTGGTCGCAACCCAGGGTGGTAAATCTGCCCGCGCGGTACGTAAATACTTCCCGGATGCCACCATTCTGGCGCTGACCACTAACGAACTGACCGCTCGTCAGCTGGTGCTGAGCAAAGGCGTTGTCGCGCAGCTGGTGAACGAGATCGCCTCTACGGATGATTTCTACCTGCAGGGTAAAGAGATCGCCCTGGCGAGCGGCCTGGCGCAGAAAGGCGACGTGGTTGTAATGGTTTCCGGTGCGCTGGTTCCGAGCGGTACAACTAATACAGCATCTGTGCATGTACTGTAATTATTAACAGCTCTATTAATTTGCACTAAAAGCGCCTTCCGGGCGCTTTTTTTATTCCCTCAGAGACCCTCTCATTAGGAATGCAAATCGGATTAGACTATTTAACGTCGTATTTCATAAGATATATCCGATGAAAATGGTCTGTTTTCACACAGCTTTTTTACCATTTTCGCCAAAGTCGGTGCATCTTTGAGCGAACGATCAAATTTAGGTGTATTCCCAGCAAAAAAATATTCTCAACATAAAAAAGTTTGTGTAATACTTGTAACGCTACATGGAGATTAACTCAATCTAGAGGGTATTAATAATGAATCGTACTAAACTGGTACTGGGCGCGGTAATCCTGGGTTCTACTCTGCTGGCAGGTTGCTCCAGCAACGCTAAAATCGACCAGCTGTCTTCTGACGTTCAGACTCTGAACGCTAAAGTTGACCAGCTGAGCAACGACGTGAACGCAATCCGTTCTGACGTTCAGGCTGCTAAAGACGACGCAGCTCGCGCTAACCAGCGTCTGGACAACCAGGCTCACTCTTACCGTAAGTAAGAGTTCCTGTAATAAAATGGCGCACAGTGTGCGCCATTTTTTTTGCCTGTCATTCAGTCGCCTTCTGACTACTGTGTCATTGTTACTCCCGCCCCTTCGCTCTCTGCTCCGGTCACTGACGGCGTCTGGCTATTGTGTGCTGACAGCACCGCCGCCGGGCCAGATGCGCCCTTTGCAACCGGTACGTTCACCGGATACCCTGCACGCCGCAGCATGGCTTTATCAACTGTGGATTGATCGCCTCCCGCCTGACGAATAGCGTCACTAAAGGTCGCTGTCAGAGTGATTGGCACGGTTTGCGTGTTCTCCTCTGGCTGCTGCGAGAGCGGGCGATGCACCTCAATATACTGCTTGCCGTCAGGCTCAACGGAGTACTTCACCGGCTCATTGATAATACGTACCGGCATGCCCGTAGAGGCTTGTGAGAAGAGCGCCTGGATATCGGGTGCAGCCATACGGATACAGCCAGAGCTGACGCGTAGCCCAACGCTATCAGGCGCGCTGGTACCATGGATCAGGTACTCACCCCTTCCCTCTGCCAAACGCAGCGCAAAGCGTCCCAGCGGGTTATTTGGCCCGGCAGGGACTACGGCAGGTAGCGTGATGCCTTTAGCAAGCGAGCGCGCCCGTATGCCCGCAGG
>DALYYK010000098.1:0-8092 GCA_031983305.1 Candidatus Fimivivens sp.
AATATAGACATTCCCCCCGATGCCAATACCATGCAGGTGGTAGTGCTAAACGAAACCACCGGACCAACAATTCCGGAGAATCTTACCCAATATTCCTCCTACGATGGCACAATCCCTCCGGAAATGCAGGAGCCTTCAAAGCGGACGGTATTGGCGGAAGTCACAGTGGGGCATCGGGCACAATCCTTATTCTTCACACCTGAAGCCGAGGGAAAGGATTTTTCTTCGGTCCTTGCCGACGTGCAGGGATACATCTCCGAACATTACAGCACCCTCATCACCGTAGGCGGCGAGGATGCCAAGGCACAGCTCAAACGCTACATCACTAAATATGTCCAGGATCGCCGTGTGTCGGTAAACGGTATGAGTGGCGAAAAACTGGCGGATGCCCTATACACCGAAATGGCGGAGTTCGGATTTTTGACCAAATACATCTTCGGCACCGGTATTGAGGAAATCGACATCAACTCGTGGCGGGATATTGAGGTGCAGTATTCGGATGGCCGCACAGTTAAGCTGGAGGAACGCTTTGAGAGTCCCCAGCACGCCGTGAATGTAATCCGCAGGATGCTCCACATCAGCGGCATGGTGCTGGACAACGCCAGTCCCATCGTGCTGGGGCATCTCAGTAAAAACATCCGAATCGCCGTCCTCAAGAGTCCTATTGTGGACGAGGATGTGGGCGTGTCTGCCTCTATCCGTATCGTCAACCCGCAGAGCATGAAAAAAGAGGACTTTGTCAAAAGTGGTACGGCCACCGACCCAATGCTGGATTTTTTATCTCTCTGTGTCCGTTATGGTATATCGGTCTGTGTGGCGGGCGCAACATCCAGTGGAAAAACCACAGTGGCAGGCTGGGTGCTAACCACCGTACCGGATAATAAGCGTATCTATACGATTGAAAACGGCTCCCGTGAGCTGGCTCTGGTGCGGGAGAAGGACGGAAAGGTGGTCAATTCGGTCATCCATACCCTGACCCGCGACAGCGACAATGACCGTCAGCGCATCGACCAGACCAACCTTCTGGACTATGCACTCCGCTTTAACCCGGACATTATCGTGGTGGGTGAGATGCGCGGCGCCGAGGCCAATGCCGCCCAGGAAGCGGCCCGAACCGGCTTGGCGGTGCTGACCACCATCCACTCAAATTCCTGCGAGGCTACCTATCGCCGCATGGTGTCCCTGTGCAAGCGTGCAGTGGATATGTCTGACCAGACCCTCATGGACTATGTTACAGAAGCCTATCCGATTGTCGTTTTTTGCAAGCAGCTTGAAAATAAGCAGCGCCGCATGATGGAAATTCAGGAATGTGAGATCCTCCCGGATGGCACAAGGCGCTACCGCCCGCTGTTTCAGTATGTCATCACGGAAAACCGCATGGAGGATGGAAAATTCATCATCGAGGGGCACCATGCGCAGATCAATACCATCTCGGACAGCCTTGCCAAGCGGCTGCTGGAAAACGGCATGCCCCAGGCTGTAATCGAAAGCTTGCGGAGAAAGGAGGCACACAGCGCATGACGACGGTACTTTTAATCGCCTGCATCGGAATGATAGCAGGCTCTTTTATTGTACTCGGCCTTACGCCGATAGAATTCACTACGACGGTATTCGGAAAGCTCACTGATAGGCCCAAGTCCCTCCGTGACGAGGTGGGCGAATTCACCCGCAGGAAAAAGCAGTCCTATCTGCGCCGGGAAATTACTGAGGTTAGGTCTATCCTCAAGGTAACCGGCAGAAAGGCACGCTTTCCCGTACTCTGCGCCCTGTCCCTGTTATGCTTTGCCGTGGGCGCGTCCATCGCCATCATGCTCTCGAACTTTTTCCTTGTTCCTGTGATGGCGGTAGGCTGTATGTTCCTACCCTTCTGGTGGGTGAAACTCACGGCCAGCCACTTCAAAAAGGATATTGCGGCGGAACTGGAAACGGGGCTCAGTATAATCACCACAGCCTACCTCAGAAACGAGGATATCCTGACGGCGGTGGAAGAAAATCTGCCATACCTGAACCCTCCTGTGCTGTCGGTGTTCAAGGGATTTGTGTCCCGCATTAGGTTGCTTGACCCCGACGTGACGGCGGCACTCCATGATCTGAAAGACCGGATCGATAATGCAGTGTTTCACGAATGGTGCGACGCCCTTATTGCCTGCCAGCATGACCGCAGCCTCAAGACCACACTGACGCCCATCGTCAGTAAGCTCAGTGATATGCGGGTAGTCAACGGCGAGCTGGAAAACATGGTCTTTGAACCGAGGAAGGAATTCATTATCATGGTGATCCTTGTCGTAGGCAATATTCCGCTCATGTATTTTTTGAACCAAGATTGGTACCGCACGCTGATGCACACACCGCTGGGGCAGATTATTCTAACCATCTGTGCCGCCGTGATTTTCGTTTCCACGGCGTTTGTGATTAAGCTCACCCAGCCCATCGAATATCGAAGATAGGAGGACATCCATGACAATCTACATCTTTTTATTCGGAGTCCTCCTGTCGGCGGGACTCTTTTTCATTGCCGCCGACCTGCTGCGGCTGCCTACCCTTGCTACCCAAAAGGCGATGCTGTCGGCAGGAAAGCAGGCCAAAGCAAAAACCAAAACTACCGATATACTTCTGCGAAACGCTGCCGTCCGTCTCTCCCGCTACATCCATATGGATGAGTACAAAAAGAGCAGGATGGCAAATGTGCTGTCGGCGGCAGGGCTTTCCGACTCGCCGGAGCTGTTCACGGCAACAGCTATTGTCAAGGCTACGGCTATTGCGCTTTGCATCATTCCCTGTCTGATCGTCCTCCCGTTGCTGGCGCCCATTGTACTGTTTGCCGCCGTGCTGGTCTATTTTAAAGAGATACGCAAGGCGGACGAGGCTCTGGCCGCTAAACGAGGCAAAATCGAACAGGAACTGCCCCGCTTCGTTGCAACCATTACCCAGGAATTGAAAGCCAGCCGAGACGTGCTGTCCATGCTGGAGAATTTCAAGAGAAATGCAGGTGAGGACTTCGCCGCAGAGCTTGACATCCTCACAGCGGATATGCGCTCTTCCAGCTATGAAGCGGCACTGACGAGGTTTGAGGCAAGGTTCAATTCGCCCATGCTCTCGGATATCACCAGAGGGCTGATCGGCGTACTCCGGGGGGACGATGGCGGGATGTATTTTCAGATGCTGGCACACGACATGAAGCAACTGGAACTCCAGCGGTTAAAAGCGCAGGCCATGAAGATACCACCGAAAATCCGCGTGTTCTCCTTTGCGATGCTCATGTGTTTTCTTATGACCTACATGGCGATTATTGTCTATGAAATCATCACATCCCTCGGCGGGATGTTCTAAGGGGGAAAACGCTATGAAAAACAAATATCGAGCTCTGCTGTTTGACAGGATTCAGGAAAACTACGCCGACTTTATAGCGTCTCTTTCCTCCTCCGATATGATCAATAAGGCGGTGGAAATCTCCGCGGCTCAAATGGTTAAGGAGAGTCTCATGGACAGCGTGGATGAACAACAGGCCGAATGGCTCCTGCGGTTTGATAATCCGATGGAGATCATGCGGGATAAATGGATTGAGGAAAACGGCATGAGAATGGTACCTGACGAGGATTTCTCCCATGCTCTGTGGTCCGTTATGAATTGTCAGGATACCGAAAGGCTTTATCTGCTGGCACCCGGCGTGGAACCGACACCCGGCAGGGACGATCCAGTGACCGTGAGGGAATTTATGGAGCAGCATCCAAACGCATCCTTCGACATGGTGACGCCAGGAGGCTTCGTGTATCTGACACCTGATCGTGCGAAACTGCTGCTTGCTGGACAGAACATCAAGGGGCATCACGGAAGTTCCGAATATGCCACGGAGATTATCACCGATGAGCTACTAAACCAGGAGGTCATTGATGCGAAATTCAGCGGCAAGGAATGGCGTATATGCACTGCTGATAATCAAGAGATGACACAGAAGCCGCCCTCGCTGGATCAGGGGGTGACCATGTGATAAAAAGTGAACAAGGAGGTGTGAACCAGATGACGGAAAAAGAAATGATGGCGCTTCTGCGAAAAAAGCTGGACAACAGCATGGCGCTGTACCAAAAGGAGTGGCAACAAAAGCCGGCCTCCGATCTGGTGGATATGGCAAGTGAAATTGCCGCTGCGAAGTTTGTGTATGGAGAGCTGTCCGGCGGCAGATATTCTCACGAATATATGGAATACCTGCTCCGTTTTGAAAACCCGCTGGAGGTTGTAAGGGATCAGTGGATATCGGAGCAAACCGTTGATTTCAGCGAGGAACTCACGCATGCTCTCTGGACTCTGTGGGATAAGGGTGAATCGGAATCAGAGTATACCCTTGACCCGGAATATGCGCCTGTTTCTGCGGAGGAAGTGAGAATCACGGTGCGGGAATTTATTGAAGCGCACCCGAACGCGGCGTTTGATATGATGACGCCCGGCGGCTATGTGTACCTGACGCCGGAAACCGCACAGCTTCTGCTGGCAGGAGAGAGTGTGAAAGGAAATCCCGGCTGCTCTGAGTTTGCCAGAGATGTTCCTGCAGAGGAACTGTTGGAGCAGGAAATCTGCACCGCTGATTTCAGCAAGGGCGCGTGGCGCGTGTTAAGTGATCACAACCCTGAACCGAGGCAGGAGCCGGGACCCTTTGAGCAGGGGGTGACCATGTGCTGAGAATCCTGAAAGACAAGCGTGGTGAGGGCTACATTGACGTGGCGGTGCTGGTGCTGAGCGCCATGCTGGTTGTCGCCCTTGCCGTGCGGGTGTTTCCCGTCTACATCCAAAAGCAGCAGATTGACACCTTTGCCGTGGAACTCATTCGGGAGGCGGAAATTACAGGACAGGTCGGCAGCGAAACCAGCCGCCGAGAGCAGTTTCTGCGGGAAAAGACCGGACTGACCCCTACCGTGACATGGTCCAAGACCGGCAGAATCCAGCTTAATGAGGAAGTAACGGTAACGATCACTTACCAGACAAACATCGGCTTGTTTGGCGGGTTTGGCTCGTTCCCGATTACACTCCGGTCTGATGCCGCGGGGAAATCGGAAGTCTATTGGAAGTAGGTGGTGAGATGAAAAGAATCAAACGTATCCTCAAGAACAAAAGCGGCTCCGGCTTTCCGCTGATTATCGCAATTACTCTGTCGCTGGTGGTTATTTTCACCGGCATTTCGGAATATCTCCGGCTTATGCTCGTGGCCCAGGGTGTGCGGGACGCAGTGCAGACTGCCGTTATATCCACCGTCAACGACAACTATGACGATGTGTACCACGGTGTGCGGGAGGGTTATTCGGGAGCCTACCAGCCCATTGCCGAGGACTTCGAGGAAAGCCTCGATTACGGCGATATTTATGATAGGCTGGACAGCATCCTCGGGCTTGACTACAGCGGTGGCTATCATGAGAAACGCACTTCGGACAGCAAGCTGGAATTCAAAGTGTGGAATCTGGAGGTGGACATTCGAAACGCTCCCTTTGCGTCAGGCGACCAAGCCTCCGCCCGCTTTGAAGCTGACAGCACCATCATGCTGGAGGTTCCTGTATCCTTTGGCGGAAAACTGCTGCCGCCCATGACAATCAAGGTCAAGACCAGCGCCGGATACACACCGAGGTTTTGACTGATTTCAAAAAGTTTTCTATAATATGGATAGACTTTTTGAAAATTTCGTGGTAGGGTGTGACTTAACAGGAACCTATCAAAATTTAACAAATAGGAGGATTACTCTTATGAAGAATATGAATGGCAAAATGAAGAAATGGCTGGTCGTAACCGGCTGCCTTGTCCTCTGTACGGTGCTGGTGGTGCTGATCGGGCAACAGTTCAAAGCCCAAAAGCCAGTGGATGATCCCCTCCCGTCCCAAAGCTCCGAGGTGAGCGATGTGACGGTAGATCCGTCCGAACCGGACAGCACAGAGAAAGAAAAAGAGGTCATCGTAACCCCGCCTGATACCACTCAGCCCACAAGCACTGACAACGGCGCGATTTCCAGCGGCACGGAACAGACTATCCAGAGTGATGTGAGCAAGTCCGAATATACCGAGGATCAGCTCAAAGACCCTACTCAGCAGCCCAATGGTGAAAAGGTCACGGAGCCTCCCCAGTCTGTCGACCACGATAAGGTGGAGCAGCCCAAGGAAACGCCGAAAAACGACAGTCAACCCCAAGGTGGCGATACCAAGGACGGCAAGATTTATGTGCCGGGTTTTGGGTGGATTACCGACAATGGCGGTGGCGGTCAGGGTGTGACAGTGGACGGTGACGGCGATATTGATAAACAAGTTGGCAATATGGGAGAATAACAGAATACTTTCACAAGGCACGGTTGAAATAGACCGTGCCTTTACTTTTGCAAAAAGGAGGCCGCAATGAAGAAATTATTCAAGAGCATAGCCAGTCTTATACTGGTGCTTTGCCTATTCTGCCCTCTAACCGCATTTGCTGATACCGGCGGCAGCGGAAATATCGATGGCGGCGGTGGAGGCATGGGCAGCGGAACCAGTACCAATTCATGGAACGGCGGCAACGAGGGTGTGCGTGTGACTGTGGTTCGGGCCAGTGATCATGCGGTTGTAACAACACCTTTTGATTTTACCAATAAGAAGCCGGACAATATTCGCGTTCACTTTGGAAAGGTGAGCAAGCTGTCTTATAGCTCTGGTCAGCAACTGACACCTACCACAAGCGTATACTCATATATCAATCCAGCCCAAGCTATGCCTCGCATCATCAGCACCAACGGCAGTAATAACATTGAAGCCATTAAAAAATATTTCTGTTCGGAATATGTGGTCAAGCGCATTGCTGATGTTACAGGCATGAATTACGATGTTTTAATAGGCGGCGAGTATAAAATCCTTTTAGAGCCCATCGCCTACTACAAATTTGAGGGCACCATGATTGCCACCACCGCTACCGAAGCGGCGCTCTATGACGAGCAGACAAGCGGTCTGCTAAGACGGCGTATGGTATCGCTCACCCATAAGAATCTTCCGCTGGCCCTGTTCTTAGAGGTAGGCGACCTCGGCTATCCCGCATGGGGAGGCAGCAAAAGCAGCGCCGCATCCAATGCGGATATCAAGTCCAGCCTTGGACTTGGCGTTGTCCGTTTTACGGAGAAACCGGAGGAACCTCAGATTGACGCCTACGATTATGAGTACCGGGTAAACACCAATGTCATCACGGCGGTGAGGATCAGCGGAGGTCAGTCCGATCCCGACAGGCCCACCCGTGTCAGCTTTAATATCGGTGGGCAAACCTACAGCGTGGGCAACGTCTACTATCCCGCAGGGGATAGCCAGCTTGCATGGGTTCAGTGGAAAACCCCCGACACCGAACAGAATATGACAATTCAGGTGACGGTTTCCGGCCCCGGCAGTACCGCCAAGACGACCCTTAATGCGAAAATAGTTGACCTTGACAAGAATCCTCCGCCCAATCCCGTGGCCGATGATCGCAACGACAGCTTCCGTACCTCTGCCGTACCAAGCAGGACGGTAAAGAGCTCGGCAAGTTGGAGTGTCTGGCGTCCGTGGTGGCAGGAATATTGGGTATGGCACAGTGGTGACGAAGATGATGATGGATACTGGTGTGATCATGGGTGGTGGGAGTTCGACCTGGACCGTTACAGCGCCAGCCTGACCTCTTCCATGAGCATCAAGTGCGATGATAATAATCCGACTGCCAGCGGAAGAACGATGAAATCGGGATACGGCATCAACCAGACCGTTATCGGAAGCATCAGCTCCAATCAAAGCTCGGCGGTTACTCAGCCGCAGAATGCGGTTAGTTATTTTCCCGAATTTTGCTACGAAACCTATTGGCGGCTCTTGGAGCGTATGGGCTCAGGCCGATTTGAGTTTCAAAACAACCCTTATTCCACGTACAAAAACCGTACCCATTTTAGCCCGATCTGGATGCCGGACGGAGCCTATACCGTCAACACCTGGCTCATTGATGGATGGACGCCGGATGGAATGCTGTCCGCTAACCTTATAGACAGCCTGACCATAAGGGGCAATTTGTGGCAGGACTGGCATGGTGCGATACGTTCCTGACTGAAAAGGTTAGGCACTAAACAAAGAACGTAAAAGTT
>DALYYK010000099.1:0-8066 GCA_031983305.1 Candidatus Fimivivens sp.
AAAAAAGTTACTTGCTGATAATTCGCCTGATGTTGTCGCTGTTGGAACAAAAGGCTTTTCTGGATATTTGGTATTCGTGTATTCAGGAAAAGATACGGTGGTGTTAGAAAGTCTCATGCCCAATAATGCAACATATATTCTTAATAAAGATTGGGAATTGATTTCCAAACTGAGCAAAAGTGAGATTCTTGCTCGTGATTTATATGTGGACAGAATATTTCATTATCGCTCATGGGAAGAAAAAATCGATAAATATATCAATGGCAATATTAATCACCGCATGGCTATCTAGGGTGAGAATGAGTTTCAGAACTATTGTGCTCGAAATTGCGCATTATTGATATAACCTTATACCCCCGTAGATAATGTTCGACTCAATTCGGTGATTTTAAATAGGCGTGTTGCAAAACTGATTTTGCAACACGCCTATTTTATATTATATCTAATAAAGCGCAGGGCGGCAATTTTTGACCGCCCTCGCACTTGCTGTTTTGGTATATTAGCTTATACAATTTTACTTGTGCCGCAATGCGTAAAACAAGCTTCCTGCTGTGGGAATGGCCACGGCAACCGTCCACCAGTTTGCAAGTACAAAGCCATGCCAGCCGGTGGTCAGCAGGAACAGAAGAATTGCCGACACTGCTGCCGCGGCTGCAATAATACGGTTGCGTCTGCGGTTGCCATCATCCGCTTCTTCATTCTCTCTGCGCCGCCATGCCAGCAACGCACCGAGAACCGCCGCTGCCGCCAAAGCCGCAGAAAGCAGGACGAATGGCTTATTCTTGCCTGACGGTGCCTGCGTAGATATTTCGCCGCCTGCGCCAGTCACCACATTCGCAAAATCACGGATAGTCTGATTGGTCATATCACCGATGGCCCCTGTGGAATCCAGATTTTGAATGCTCTTAACTGCTTTCGTATAAATACGGTCAATTTGATCCAAAGCCTTTTGCTTCTGTGCATCAGTCAAGGAATTGGGCAGCGCGTCAATCGCTTTCTGTCGCTCATCAGCAATTTGTTTTAGCGCATTGTCCCTTGCTTCGTTCAAATCCGGGGCATCAGCAGCGTTGGAGGAGCTGTTGCCGTTTTGGGGCGCAATTTCACCAGTCGCCTCGTTATTGTTGGTATCGCTGGGATTATTACCACCAGGAGTGTTACCACCAGGAGTGTTACCACCAGGAGTGTTACCACCGGGGTTGTTACCACCGGGGTTATTACCGCCGGGAGTGTTACCGCCACCATTGTCATCATCGTCATCGTCATCGTCGCCGCCAGAATTATTGCCGCCGCCGTTGGATTTCCAGTTTGCGGTCACGATTACACTCTTGGCAGGCATGATAAAGCTTGTTGTGGCGTTGCCTGCGCTTGCAAAGCTCACCCCGTCGGCTGTTGTCCAGCCGTCAAAGGTATAGCCGCTCTTGGTTCCCGCCTGAACAGTCACGGTCGCGCCCACTTCATAAAGGCCGGTGCCGGGGCTGCTCCCTGCCTGACTGCCAATCACCGTCACACTGTATTTGGGTGCCTGTGTATAGACAATCGCATAAGTGGAGAATGCATCCGCATCAAAAGAGAGGGTTTGCAGTTCTCGGTCATAGTCCGGGGTGATGGTTCGAACATCGGTGACGCCGTTTTCGGTATGGGAACGGATAATCTGATAAGGCGCTTTGTTCCATAACGATTTCGGCAGGTCGATTACAATGCGCAGGGTTTGCTCGGACAGGGGCTGGATATTCTCCGTGCCATCGTCCGCCACCGTGCCGCTGACAACCTTAACCAGCTTAGCATCCAGATAGATGCCCACTTCCTGATTATCGGTCAGCGCCGCATCAATGTCGCCCTTGTCGGATGGGTCGTCCTGCTTTTCCACCACCAGCCTGATCTCTACCGTTGCGCCCGGTTGCTGCGCGATGGCGTTGTCCGCATCGGTGAACATCGCTTCCAGATTTTCCACCGCGGCCGATGGCGTATCGCCCTCGATAACTACCTTGGTGATTTTGGCACCGCTGGGCATGATGAGGTTTTCTGTAGTGGACGCGGATTTAATGGTGATCTGCCGGGTGACCGTAGAGGTATCCTTTTGTCCCACAAGGCTGTAGCTGCCATAAGGAATGGTCGTAAACTTAAATTTGCCATCCTCGCCGGTGGTCACAGTGGAGCCAAATTGGATGCCGTCGGTGCCGTTTTTCATCAGCTTGACGGTTGCATCTGCCACGGGATCGCCGTTTTCATCCTCCACAATGCCGCCTTCTAGGTCTCCCTTGCCGCCGGTCACCTTAGTTACAGTGAGCTTGGCCACGTTGGTGATGGCGTCAGTCGCGCCGGTGGAGCTGATTACACAATAATAATAGCTGACGCCCTCTGGCTGCTTGCCGAGTTTGAGGGTCGCATTTGTTTTGCCATCCAGCTTTGTGCCGCCGCTGCTGCTGGCGGTTGTATTTTTGTACCACTGATAAGTCACCTCCGCCTTGGTCGCGGTGGCTTTCACCGTAAAGCTGGCCGTCATGTCGGTGGTCGCTTCAATGGATTTCGGCTGCTGGGTGATCGTAATGCTGTTCGTTGTAGGCACTTCAATGTTGTTCGGGGGCGTCGGGGTGATTTCGTCATCATCAATGATGATTTTTTCGGTGATCACACCCCCGCCGGGGAGCTTTATCGTAATAGTATACTGGCCGTCGGGCAGGTTTTCAAACTTGTAGTTTCCGTCCGCCTTGGTGGTCTGCGGATTTTCGCTTGTGCCCGCCCTGGGTGAGAGGGTAACCTCTGCGCCCATCACCTTGTTGCCGTTTTCGTCCACCACATCACCCTCAATGGTCATGAGGTTCGTTAGCGGTGTGTTGCGCACGGTGAGTTTTGCGATGTTCGAGGTGACATTGTCCGCGCCGCTGGCCTGCATCACGCAATAATAATAGGTTACGCCCTTGGCGCTGGTGGGCGCGCGGTAGGTGTTTTCGGTCGCGCCATAGATGGGCGTGCCGCCGGTCGCGCTGCTTGTCGTGTTGCTGTACCACTGGTACAGGACGACGCCGTCGTTAGAAACACCCGCGTTCACAGCGAATTCTGCTGTATCATTGAGGGCCACAATTTTGCTTGCCGGCTGCTTTGTGATGCGGATCGTCGGCTTATCGGGCGGGGTTACCGGAATATCCGGATTCACAGTAGGCGCGATGATAGGCTCAACCACAAAAACGGGGCCATTCGTACCCGGCAGGGTAATTTTGAGTTTATATGTTCCGTCCGGTACCTCAATGAACTTATATTTGCCGTCCACAAGGGTCGTCTGCGGGTTGGTGCTGGTGGTAAAGTCGGTTTTCACCGGCGTATCAATATTAATTAATTCCACCTTCGCGCCCTCGATAGGCTGCTTGCTCGTCGTCTGCACCGTGCCAGCAATAATGCCATAAGTAAACACCGTCACCTTGGCGGCGCGGGTGGTAACAGAAGTCAAGCTGCCCCCCGATACCACGCAGTAGTAGTAGGCTGTCCCCTTTTCCGCTGTGGACGGGGTGTAGGTGTTGGCCGTTGCGCCGGTAATGGCCGTACCACTGCCGGTGCTGTTCTTAGCGGATTTGTACCATTGATAGGTCAGCGCCGTGCTGTCGGTCGCGGAAGCGTTGACCGCGAGGGTGACCGCCGTGCCGTTCTTGACGGTCGCGTCCTGCGGTTGACCGCTCACGCGGATTTCCGCCTTGTCGGGAATGACGATATCGGGATCGATGGGGTCCGGGCCGGGTTTCGGGCCGGGGAAATCGTAAGGCCCGTAAGTGATTTCACCGCCGCCCGGCAGGGTGATGATGAGCTTATATTTGCCGTCCGGTACCAGCTCAAACTTATAGGCGCCGTCCGCAGCGGTGGTCTGCGTGACATTGCTGGAGGTTATGGCTACGTTACCATAAGGCCACGCGCCGTCCGCATACTCCAGCTTGACGGTTGCACCAGAAACCAGCGTGCCATCCGCTTTCTTAACCACGCCCTCAATGGTGTTGGTACCCACCACTTTCAGAGTTGCCACACGGGAATAGGTATCCAACAAGACATCATCCACGGTGTAGGCAAGGGCATAGAGTTTGTAGCTGCCTCTGTCCGGAATGTTTCCGTTGCTGGCATTAAAGGTCATTTGGTTGCCGCTGCCGCTCATTTTCTCATCAGGAGCCATGCCACTGGGGGTATTGCCCTTGAGCCACCACCACTCGCAGGCTATGACGTCGGGAATATGCGGAACACGCGAGCTTTCCACACGAAACACGGCGCTTTGGCCCGCGATGCCCTTGATCAAATAGGCGTCATTCGGTTGTCCGGTGATCGTTATGTAAGGCTTGGGCTTTACAATTTTGATATTGGCATGGTTATCGGTAACGTTGACCGTCATGCTGCTGCCGTCTGTAAAGGCTGCAGTGGCGGTTAAGTATTCTTCGGGGATGTTTGCAAAGCTGAATTTGCCGTCTGCAGCTGTCGTCACAGCCGTGGTGCCATAGGTGGGGGAAAGGGTTACTGTTGCGCCAGAAACCGGCGCTTCGCCTTCCTCTTCCACGACGATGCCCGAAACGGTGACCAGCTTTGTCCACTTGGCATAAACCGTCATGCTGGCAGTAACGGCGGTTGCGGCGGTAAACTGCTTGCCGCTGCCGTTCTTGCCTGTGTACCAGCCGTCGAAACGGTGGTTCTCTTTGGTGGGCGAGTTAGGCATCTTAATAGAACTGCCCTCCTCAACGTTGCCAACAGCCGCTACCGCGCTGCCGCCGTCGCTGTCAAAGGTAACGGTGTAGACATTGGGTGGGGCGGCTACGGTAACGGTTGCCGTGCCAAACTTGTTGCTGTCTGCTGTGGAAGTGGCCTTGACGGTGAGGGTAGCGGCGGTTTCCCGTCCACCTACAGTCAGCAAGCCATCTGTGCTGATGCTGCTGGCCGTGCCACCGCTGACGCTCCATGTAACCGTTTTCGCCGTGCCGTCCGTTGCGGTGACGTTGGCGCTGAATTGTTGGGTCTTGGTCTTTTTCACTGTGGCCGTGGCAGGACTGACACGCACCGCCGTAATGGGCGAGGTCACCGTGATAGAAAGCAGCTTAGAGTCACTGCCCAGACTATTGGTCGCCTTAACGGTGAAGGCGCTTACGCCAGCCGTCGTGGGTGTGCCGGAAATAACGCCTGTGTTTGCGTTTAGGCTAAGCCCTGCCGGCAGTGTACCGGATAAAATACTCCAAGTAATGGGCGTGGCGCCGCGTGCCTCGAGGGTTTGACTGTACGCCGTGCCGACGACGCCGTTTGAAAGGCTTGTGGTGGTGATAACAGGCGGGCCTGACGTAGACGACCCAAGGCCAAGCTGCACAACGTTGTCCGTACCATTTTTGATGGAATAATTACTATCATCACTGTGGAAATATTTGCTGACATTGCTGGCGTTTGTTGTCGTAATTTTAATGGGCTTGTCGGCGGTTGGCTTCTTGTATGCACTTACAGAGACAGAGATGGACGCACCGTCTGCGAGTGGGGTATCCGTGCTGACCGAAATCGCGGACTCAAAATTCAAATACACATTGTTAATAGACGGCGAAGGGGTTCCGGCTGTTTTATTGTTGTCGGAAATGTTCGCCGTGCCGCCAACCTGCATCACGCCAAAACGACCTAGGCTTACGCCGCCACCACCTGTGTTGGCAGTGTTGCCGCTGATGGTTCCGCCGGTCATGGTGAACGTACCGTTTTCAACGTATACACCGCCGCCTTCGCTACCCATACCCGGTGCGGTGTTATTGGTGATTGCGCCGCCGGTCATGATGAAAGTACCGTTTTCAACGTATACACCGCCGCCTTTGCTATACAGACCTGACATGGTGTTATTGGTGATTGCGCCGCCTTCCATCGTGAACGACCCTATGGGGTTCCTATAATCCGTTCGCCCAACAAAGACACCGCGGCCGGCTCCGGTGATTTGGCCGCCTTTCATGGTCACATTTCCACTGTCTGCCGTGATACCGCCAATAATCCCGCCTTGATTGGCAACGACGTTTGTGCTGGTGTCGATGAGTGTCAGATTGCCATAAACGATGAAGACGCTTATGCTCCTCGACTCCCCAGTTATCGTCTTTCCGTTTAGATCGAGGATGGTCGTTTTATTTTGATTAATGATCTGATTGCCTGTGACATCGTTTAGTAACTGGATATAGGCCGTTTTTCCGCTTTCCATCGCGTTGGCATACGCGACGGCTTCGGTAAAGCTGCCGCGTATCCAGCCGCTATCGGGGGCCGAGCCGTCCGCCTTGGCCTCGCCCCACCGGGCCTCGGCGCCGACAATCAGCCCCACCACCTTATCGGTAGCGTTATATCTTATCTCATAGGCGCTGTCGTCGCTTGAAAAATAGCCGCTGATGTCAGTATCATAGACATAGCGCGTGGTGGTAACACTGCGCGGCGCAGAACTTGTGGGTTTTAGCTGCAGGTTGACGCCCACAGCGAAGCCTTCCTGCGGCTCTGGATAAATATGCAGCGGTTCGCCAAAAGAGAGATAGAGGTTATTGTCGGTTGTGACCGCGTCGGCCGTCTTGTGGTTTCCGCTGATGTTGGCCGTGCCGCCAATGAACGAATAGCCTATCAGAGTGAGACCACCGCCGTTTATCCCGGTGGTATTGCCGGTGATGTCGCCGTTGTCCATCGTGAAGCTGCCCCTGAAGTAGTCAAAGTAAACGCCGCCGCCGGAGGACGAGGCGGTGTTGTCGCTAATTTTTCCGCCGTGCATCGTAAAATCATTATAATATATACAGATGCCGCCGCCGCACTGAGCGGTGTTGCCAGAGATTGTTCCGGCGTTCATGGTGCTTTTCGGGTTAACCAGTAAGAGACCGCCGCCGTCTATGAGGGCAGTGTTGCCGCTGATGCTGCCGCCGTTCAGCGTAAACTCAAAGCCCCCTCTTATATCAATACCGCCGCCAAACTGAGCGGTATTGCCCGTGATATTACCGCCCTTCATAATGAAAACGGGTGAGTAGGTGGCGCTCAAAACACTAAACGAGATGCCGCCGCCGTTCCCAGCGTTATTGCTGCCGGTAATTTTGCCCTGCTTTGTGACGTCGGTGGTGCTAGAGTCCGAAAGTATAAACTTTTGGTGAACGGTCAGCACTGGAAAAGCACCGCCGTTTGCATCAATGGTCTTGCCATTCAGGTCAAGCTCGGTGGTGGTGTTCCGCTCGGCAAACTCAAGGGTTTGGGTGGTTGTTACGTCGCTGAGCAGCTTGATAACCGCTACTTTACCATAATATCCTTCAGGCAGCGTATTGGCAAAGTTGACGGCCTCAGCAAGCGTGCCGTTTGTCCACGTGCTGTCATTTTGCTCGCGCCACTGGGCTTCATAGGTGGGTACGGCTACCAGCTGTACGATATTGCCCGTGCCGTTTTGAATGCTGCTTGTATTGCTGTCGCTGGCAAAATAGCCGCTGACATCGCTGCTGTTTGTGCCGGTAACGTCGGCGGTTGTAGCGCCTGACGCTATGCTCTTGAGCACGCTGATGGAAGCCCCCTCCGCCAGTGGGACGCTGCTGCTGACCGCAAGGATAGCGGTAGGCACGAGCTGCACATTAGAGGCAATGGTTTTATCGTCCCTATTGATTTGATTGCCTGTTAT
Source organism: Candidatus Fimivivens sp. (assembly GCA_031983305.1). Classification (GTDB taxonomy): domain Bacteria; phylum Bacillota; class Clostridia; order Oscillospirales; family Ruminococcaceae; genus Yanshouia. The sequence continues at coordinate 7,610 of DALYYK010000099.1, forward strand.
GCGTGCCGTGCCGCCCACCGTCACTTGGGCAGCTGCGGACTCGCCAAACACGCCTTCCACATACACGCCGCCCGCGCCCATGGTGGCGGTGTTGCCACTAATTTCGCCGCCAGTCATGGTAAAGGTGGAGGTAGGCTTTGCATAGACGCCGCCGCCGGCCGCTGCGGTGTTGCCGGTGATGGTGCCGCCGGTCATGGTAAAGCTGGCGCCGCTTTGTAAATCGACACCGCCGCCGTCATATTTGGAGGCATTGCCGGTGATGGTGCCGCCGGTCATTTTCAGGTTGCCGCCGTTGCGCACCAATACACCACCGCCGGTATAGGGGGTGTTACCGCCGGTAATTTTGCCCGTACCGCCGGCGCTGGTATCGTGAAGGGTTAAAGCGCCGCCGACCGAAAGCACGCTGAATGCGCCTTGCTTGGCGTCGATGGTGTGTCCGTTCAAATCGAGAACAGCG
>DALYYK010000100.1:0-8040 GCA_031983305.1 Candidatus Fimivivens sp.
CCCGCGCCGATGACAACAACGTCGGCCTCAACCGTTTCAGCCTTCTTTTCGACCGCAGCCTTCTCAATCGGCGTCTGAAGCGCGGTAATGTCAGCGCCTGCCGAAGTGAGCGCGGCGGTGATAGCCTCCATCAGCGCCTTGCTGGTCACAGTGGCGCCCGCAATGGTATCCACGGCAAGCGACTGGTTCGCAATAACCGCAGTGGGCAGCTTCTCGATGGCAACGGTGCCAACCCCCGCCGTTTCTTTGTTTTCGGCAACCTCAATCTTCTCGATCTGGTTGTCACCGAGGGTGACAGTTACCTTCAGATCACCCGCGTAGCCCTTTGCCGTTCCCTCGTAGGCGCCGGGCTTGTATTTGCCGGTTGTCGCGTCGGGTGCGGCCGGCTGGCTGCTGGCAGGGGTGGTATTGCAGGCCACCAGGGTCAGCGCCAAAGCCAGAACCAGCAGTAACGAAAGCAGCTTGTTCATCATCAGTTTTTCTCCTCTCATACATTTGCTCTTACTATTTGCCTAAAAATGGCGTAACAAATTGTACCATAATATCAAACGCATTTCAACCATTGAAAAATAAACCGCACTCTCATAAGACTTGGATCTTGCTTTATTTTGACAACATACTATAATAATTAATGGCGGTATGCAGCGGATGCGTCCGCCGTCCTTTGCGCGCATTGAATGCTGTTTAAAATTCGCCGCGGGACCGCTGATAGGCGTTGTCGCCTGCGGCAGTGAAACGAGGGATCTTGATTGGGTAAATTGAACGGCCCCATCGGCGTTATGGACTCCGGCATCGGGGGACTGACCGTCGTCAGAGAACTGCAAAGAATTCTGCCGGGAGAAGATATCATCTATTTCGGCGACAGCGCCAACTGCCCCTACGGCAACAAAACCTCAGATCAGATTGCCGACTTGAGCCGCGCCATGCTCCGCTTTCTGGGCGAAAACGGTGTCAAGGTAACGGCGATTGCCTGCAACACCATCTCAACGCTTATCGACAGGCTGACACCGCACTTTGATTATAAAATCATCGGCATTGTTTCTCCGGCAGCCGATTACATCGCCCGCTCGGGCGTCCAACAGGTTGGGCTGATCGCAACCGAGTTCACCGTGAGCACCCAGAACTATGATAAGCTTATTCACCAGCACGACCCCGCCATTGAGGTGGTGGGCAAGGGCAGCCCTCTGCTGGCCGCACTCGTCGATCGCGGTGATTTTAACGAGCAGGACATCAACACTGAAATCACCACCCAGATTGACAACATTCTGGCCCGCCGCAAGGTTGACCATGTGATTCTGGGTTGTACGCATTACCCGATCGTTGAAGAGAATTTCAAGCGCTGCTACCCTGAGATCACCTTTATCAACCCCGCGCTTGAGCAGGCCAACGCCGTACGCGATTATCTCTCGGCGCAGGACGCATTGAGCGACCAAGCGCGCGGCAGCTTTACGATCTGTACATCCGGCGACCCGCAGGTTTATGTCAACGTGGCAAAGCGCTTAAACCTGTTTGAGCCCACCGCGCTCAAGGTCGTTAAAATCTAGTATCCGCACTGCGGCTCGGCCGCGCGGGCTTTAAAATCCACCCGGCGCACCGCGTTGAACTCCGTTTATTGTCTTAAAGTAGACACGAAAGCCGTGTCTACTTTTTTATGTCTAAAAACAGCCCCCGGGCGCTTAAACGCCCAGAAAGCTGTCTGGCCCGAGCGCCGCGCAACCAGCACATGCGCTACAAAATAAGCGCTGCTTTTAATCTCTCAGCGCGGCGCGCCGCCTGCTTCGTATTTGCGCTGTTCTTGACATCTCATTTTATAGCGGCGCTTATAGTCGTACATTTTTTCATCAGCAATATTTAATAGATCCTGCGCCGATAAAAGATTACCGGCGCCGATCTCAATAATACCATAGCTGATGCTGCGATCGTAGTCATTGTCCGCCGTGGCATCGCGCGCCATCAGCTCAAAGCGTAGCGTTTCCATCCGCTCGTGAGCCTTGTCGCTGCTCCAGTTCTGCGCGAGGATCAGAAATTCATCTCCACCCACGCGGCATAACACCATCTCACGGGAAAAACGGGTCAGCTGCTGCGCCACCGCCAGAATATAGCGATCTCCTTCACAATGCCCGAACCGGTCGTTGACATATTTGAGATTGTCCATATCCGCAAAGCAAAGGATGAATTCTCTGCCCTCTTCCAGCCACTCGTTTAACACATGCATCGCATAGTTGCGGTTAAAGAGCCTGGTCGGCATATCGATATAAGCGGCGTCTTGCAGAAGGCACAGGCGCTCTTTTTCAGCGCTGATATCGGTCAGCATAAAAACAAGCGCATTGTGCTCATACCAAGACAACGGGTGTATCTCCACCGAGAAATATTGAACACCGGCATCCCCCTGACGCAGCTCGAGCTCGGTTACATAGGGCTGCCCGCTGCCTGCCAGCGCGTTGATCTGCTGCTTCATCCATAAGTGCAGCTTTGGCGCATAGGCGGGATTATACAACGCGTCAGCGGCTTGCTGGTTGGCATAAAGCCAATTACAAGTCGCACCGTCCGCCACAATAATCCACTGAGCAATTTTGCCCGCAATAACTTCAAACAGGCTGTTGCTCTGCTCCAAGGCCTTTGTTTTGCGGCGTCCGATTTCTATTTCTTCGAGAAGCGCCGCGCGCCGGCACTCAAGCTGTGTCGTCATGGCATTAAACGCTTCAGAAAATTCCCCCATAAAGTCGACGCGCTGTTGGTAATCGCCTTTGACGATCTGCTGCGTCTGCCAGGTCAAGTGCCTGAGCGAGGCGTGAAGCGCCTTGAGCGGGGCGGCCATCTCGTTGGTCGGCGGCGGCAACGCCGTGCTGAGATTGCCTTTGGCAATAGCCTTTGCCAGCGCGGCAGTCTCGGCGACACATTGCGTAAAATGTACCAGATCGAATCCGAACGCCTGCCATTCCTCCGGCAGCTTTTGCAAATCCAAGTTCGCGTGATCAGGGGCATCGACGGCGCGATTCAGATAGTCCTGCAAAAGACCGACAACCGAGTCCATATATCCTTGACCTCCCTTTTGTGACGGATCGCCCTGATTATTCGACCATGCCTCTGAATCGGCACACCCTGTCGCCATTGGCCCAGCAATCAATTTCACGCACGTCATACTTCTTGCCGGTGTACACTTCCAGAATACCCGCAATAAAGCCTTCGTCGTAATAACACACCGTTTCGTCCGTGATGGGAATGCCGCTGCAATCGAGATCTTCCCCGACAGTCAAAACCATATTGCCGGCTTCATCAAAATTCTCCATACGCAGAATACCGATCTTCAGCTCCTTGAGCTTGCTTTGCAGGCTGGCCAAAAAAGTATTGAGATCGGCCTGAATATCCAGCGCGTGCGCGGCAAACGCCGTACCGGCCAGATAACCGGCCTCACGAAAATGCAGGTTGGCCGTCTCGTTGCCATACGCCTTGCTCAGCACGTCGAGCATGGTGTACTGCATCAGACGATATATCAGCACCGGCATCTCTTCTCCGAGCTCTTGGCGACCGCTCTTAATGTCGCCAAGGTTCTCCCACGCAAAAATATGATGGTTCTTATCCGCTTTTAGGGCATGTGACATGAAGATACCTCCAAAAATGTTGCTTTTGATGGTCTTCCACCATCCAAGAGGGTGGCAACGGGTTGTGGAATCGACCTCTCATCGCCGGGCGGCATCCTCTGTTGCGCCGCCTATACCTTTTGGTGGATGACGTGCAACCAGACTCCCGCCCATTCGGCATTGAGTTTTTACTTTTGTTTTATTTCTAGCTGTAATGGTTGCTCGACTTAAAAATGTAGGCGCCTTAATATTTGCTCAACGGAGACGCGTTCTCAAACCCCCGCTCAGAGGTTTTGTGCCATTCAGTTGGCGGGGACGCGGTGAAGATATCCCCTTCGGTCGCGGTATCAAGCTTAAACCGGCCGACCTCCTCACGCAGCGTGGCGGCCTGTGCCGACATTTCCTCGCTGGTTGCGGAATTTTGCTGCGCGGTTGCCGCGTTGGTCTGTACCACCGACGAAACCTGAGCCAACCCCAGCTTGATCTGCTCGATGGCGGTGGCCTGATCGGCTGACGCCTGCTCAATTTTAGCAAAGCTTTCGGTGACCCTGAGCGCACTCCGGCCCACATCCTGCAAGACCTGCGCGGTTTGTGTGGTGATCTGCGTGCCACGCGCGACGGTATCGACAGAATTGCGAATTAAATCGGTGGTCTGCTTGGCGGCCTCGGCCGATTTTGCGGCAAGGCTGCGCACTTCGTCGGCGACCACCGCAAAGCCCTTGCCCGCAACACCGGCGCGGGCCGCTTCAATCGCGGCATTTAGCGCGAGTATGTTGGTCTGGAACGCAATATCCTCAATGGCCTTGGTGATGTTCGCAATTCGGTTGGCAGCCGAGCCGATATCGGCCATCGCTTCGGTCAGTTGCGCCATATGCGTGTTGCCGGCCTTGACGCCCACGCCCGCTTCATCGACGTAATAGGACGCGTTCTTAACGTTTACCGAATTTTCGGCGGCCTGCTCGGCAATTTTGACAACCGAGGAATTGAGCTCCTCAATGGCCGACGCCTGTTCGGTTGAGCCCACCGCAAGCGCCTGCGCACCGCCGGAAACCTGCGAAGCGCCGGTGCTGACCTGCTCGGCCGCAATGTCGATGTTATGCAGCGTGCTGTTAAGCGAGGTGGAGATATCCTCAAAGGCCGATCGGATAGAGGCAAACTCCCCAACATAATCCTCTTTTAAGCGGATGCGCATATCGCCCTGCGCCATATTTTCAAGTGTGTGGGTAATCTCTTTGATATAGGCGACATAACGGCTCAGCTTTACGACGGTTTTATTGATCGCGTTGGCCATCTGCCCGGTCTCGTCCCGCGTGTTGACCTGTGCCGAGACTTCGAGATTGCCTTCCGCGATCAGGTTGGCCACATGGGTCAGCCGCTTGATCGGTGTGATGATCTGCCTGGACACAAACAGAATCATTCCAAAAATGCCTACGGCGGTAATCGCAAAAGTGGTCAGCATTGCCACGCGTACGGCGGTGTAATCTTTATAAAACTCCGCGTCAGGCAACCCGGTCGCAACCATCCAGCCCGTATCACCGACCGGCGCGACATAGCCGTGGTTTTTAAGACCGTGAGAGGCATACTCAAGGCTGCCCGCCGTTTTAGAGAGCATGGCCTTTTGAATGCTCTCCGACATGTCGGTCTGAGCAATATTACGGTTGATGTTTTCGGCAACCGGATGATAGATGACTTGGCCCGAGCCGGTGGTGAGCACATAGAAGCCGCTCTCACCCAAGGTGTAGGACGCAAGCGTTTTTGCCAGCGCCTCGAGAGAGAAATCAACGCCCGCCGCGCCGATAATTTCCTGCGTTCCCGACCTGAACACCGGCGCGGCCACCGTGACGACCTGCAATTTGGTGGCGGTATCCTCATAGGGTTCGGTTAAAACCGCAGTCTTTTCGTCCTTCATCTGGATGAACCACGGCCGCTGCTGCACATTCCAGTCGCTTTTTGAAACGTATCCGTCCGCCTGTGCCAGCTGGCTGGAATCGACATCCACAACCCAAACGCTCATAATGGAGTCGGCGTTTAAGTCTTGAATATTCTGAAGCGTGCGCTTTATTGGGGCGAACTCTTCGGTTTCGTCGATCTTTACGCCCGGCGTCACCACGTTAAACAGCGCCCCAAGCTCAACATTGGCGGTCATTGTCTTAACAATCTCAAAATGCTGCTCGAAATAGCCGTCAATTTCATACGCGGCCGCTTGTGATTGTGCGGCCAATTCGTTGCTTGCAAGGCCAGACACCGCTGCGCCGACCAGATTCATCAGAATCAGGCCGACAACGAGATAAGAAACCAGTACTGGCCCCCCGACAGAGATGAGAATCTTTGACATCAGCGTTCTAAAGCCTCTCGCGGAGCGGCCTGAATGTTGTTTACCAGCTTTAAGCTTGTTTAACATATGTCACACATCCTCATTATACATCAGATTTTTTCTTCGGTCTATCAACACAAGGTCCATAAATTCCGACGCCGTTATTTTAACGGGAATTTTTCCGACCTTTTCAAAAATGAGATAACGTCCGTCGGTTCGCACGCTGCAAAACAGCTCTTGATCTTTTAGCCCCCCAAAACGCATCGTATTCATTCTCGATCGAAAATCGAAACAGATGGTTGTCCCGGTGCGCATCAACACCTCTAATCGGTAGTCAGGGTACGCGCGCACACTTTTAAAATAGCCCTGATGGTTCCCTGCCGAAGAACAACTATTGCCGCATAGGCCATATTTTATGGTCTGATTGTTTTCTCTGGCGGTTTTTTCATTATCGATTATGTATGGGCCCTTAGAAGTTTGCCCGTTCAGCCCCAGCTCCTCCATGACCGCCCGCATCTTTTGGGGATCAATGGGCTTGGCTGTGTAGGCCTCGCTGCCATTATCCGACACCGCCTGCGTTTTAGGCGCTTTAACCGGCGTCGTGGTCATAATAACTTTTGCGCGGCCCTCGGATGTGACGCCATATTGATTTTCTAAATCGCGGATGGTTTTCAACGTCTTTACGCCATCAGCCCGAGGCATTATCGTATCCAGATAGACCAAATGATAGGGCGCTCTATCTTTCATGGCCACTGAAAAAGCATAAAGTGCTTCCAGCCCGTCGACAACAAAATCACAATCTCCGTACTGACCTAGAAACTGGCTTAATATAGTTCTGCTGACCCGGTCCTTTTCGGCAATCAGTATCTTCATCCTCTCTCCCCCTCTAATTTTTTGTTATATAAGCAGACCGTTTCGTCCTAAGCAAGCCGGATTATATCGGCACATAAAAATAATCCGCTGTATAAAAAATACAACGGATTATCTTTTTGTTCATACCTCAATATGTAGTAAATTGGCCCTTTTTGTCAGAATTTCTTTAGGCCCAGTTCTGCTCTTGAATGAACATCCAGTTTACTATATACATTTCTAAGCGTTGACCGGACAGTCATCTCAGAGATATAGAGCTTTTAGCGATCTCCTTGGCGCTTAAGCGGTCCTTAGCGAGCAAGGCAATTTCTCTTTCGCGCGGTGTCAGCGGAGATTTGTCTTGCAACACCGCCTTTCTAATTCTGCCTGCCCCATTCTTCTGGCGCTGGCAAAGCGCGATTAAGGCGGCGAAACGGTTTGCTTCTGACAATTGAGCCGCCTCCTGTGGAGGCACAGCAGCATCTCCCGCCCGCTCGGCGGCTGTGTCCCGCGTATTAGCGCCGCCCGAAAAGCACATGCTCAGCTCGGGCAGAAAGTCAGCCATGCCTGCTTGCTGCGCAAAGGGGAGATAAATCTGATCTGGCAGCGCGATGTTTAACGCTTCTTTAAGGTGTTCGCGCGCCTCCATGTTTTTGCCGTTGTTTCGCTTTGCTATGGCAAGAAAGATAAGCTGATAAACCTGCGGCATCATATATTTTGCGTTGCCCGCCGGGTTGCGGGACATGTTCATCGCATGGTGGCAGACGCCATAAAACTCGTTGTACCGCTTTTCGGTCAGAAGAAGCTTTAGGTATATCAATTGCGCGTGGGGCAGAACCGGCGCATAGACCGCTTTTTTAATATTTTCCATGTCGTAAAACCATGGGGAGACATAATCTTTCATCTCGAGCAGCAGGCTGATAATCGACATACAGTGCTCGACCATCCGCAATATATAAAGGCTTGAATCCTCGTGGGGATAATGCTGTAGCCGCTTAATCGCGCCAAAATAAGCCTCGGCATCCCCCCGTAAGATGGCAATGCGGGCCAGCGTTAGTTCGGTGCAGATGCAGACATCGGTCTGCCGATAGCTGCGGGCGTCGTGAAGGGCCTTATGGCATAAAATTTCAGCCTCGTCATCTTCACCACGCATGAGCATGGCCTCAGCCCGCATGGTGTAGAAGGCGCCCGCACCGTGTCCCCGGGCCAATTGCTGGTATAAAAGCCTGCCCTGCTCAATTTGATTCAAGGTGTTTTCGAGCGCGCCCGATTCGCGCCAGAGCATATCGAGCACCG
>DALYYK010000101.1:0-8003 GCA_031983305.1 Candidatus Fimivivens sp.
CGGATGTTTTATTTTTATTAGCGATAAATGATATGCTCGCGCGCCGGGCCGGTGGAGACATAGGTGATCGGATATCCGAGCGCCTTTTCGACATACTCGATATATTTGCGCGCATTCTTGGGCAGCTTTTCGTATTCGGTGATGCCCATGATGTCGCACTTCCAGCCGTCGAGCACCTCAAAGATCGGCTTTGCGCGGTCCAGCTTGGGCGTGCAGGGGAAGTCGGTGACGATTTCGCCGTCTACCTCATAGGCGGTGACAACCGGAATTTTGTCGAGGTAGCTCAGTACGTCGATGAGCGTTAACGCAACGTCGGTGGTGCCTTGCACCATGCAGCCGTAGCGCGACGCGACAAGGTCGAGATAACCTACGCGGCGGGGTCTGCCGGTCGTGACGCCATACTCATGACCCGCCTCGCGCAGCTGGTGCGCCTCGTCGCCCGAGAGCTCGCAGACAAACGCGCCCGCGCCCACACAGGAGGAATAAGCCTTGACGACAGTGATGACATTCGAGATCGCGCAGGGCGAAATGCCAGCACCCACCGTAGAAAAGCCCGCCAGCGGCGAGGAGGAGGTCGTAAACGGATAGATGCCGTGGTCGGGATCGCGCAGCGCGCCGAGCTGCCCCTCCATCAGGATGGTTTTTCCCTCCGCGACGGCTTTATTTAAGAACTTGGCCGTGTCGGTGACCATCGGGGCCAGTCGGTCGGCAAAGCCGCGCAGATAATCGAACAGCGCCTTGGGGTCGAGCGGCGGCTGATGATAAACCGAGTCGAGAATCAGGTTCTTATAGTCGCACAGCGCGGTCAGGCGCGCCAGCAGACGCTCCGGCTCGAACAGCTCGCAGACCTGGAAGCCCACCTTGAGATATTTGTCGGAATAAAACGGCGCAATGCCCGACTTGGTCGAGCCAAAGCTGTTGGCGCCGAGCCGCTCTTCCTCAAGCGTGTCAAACTGTGTGTGGAACGGCATGAGCAGCTGCGCGCGGTCAGAAATCAAAATCTTCGGCTGAATGTCCATTTCAAGCAGCGCATCATATTCTTTAAAAAATTTGGCGAGGTCAAAGGCAACACCGTGGCCGATGACATTGGTGACATGCTCATAGCAAACGCCTGACGGCAGAAGATGCAGCGCAAATTTCCCCTTGTTGTTTATGATGGTATGCCCTGCATTCGCACCGCCCTGATAACGCACGACAATATCCGAGTCGGCCGCGAGCATATCGGTCATCTTGCCTTTGCCCTCGTCGCCCCAGTTGCCGCCAACGATAGCCTTTACCATTTAAAAAACCTCCCAATCGGTTGCATTCCTTGTTGTTTGACTAAGGTCAGCCAAACTTTATTTATTATACCACATTATTCAGAGTTTTGGCTATAATTCAACATAAAAAACCGACATAACTCTAAAGCTGCGGATGGGTTTTGTTTTGTGCAGAAGTGTGGTATAATCGTGGAACAGCGCATAAATACACGGGGAATTTTAAATTCCCGAAACCGAGCGGAACAGGGGCGGCGCGATGCAGTATTTAAACGGAAAGCGTTATTACACCATGGCGCAGTACTGCCGCCGGCGGTTCGGGGGCCGTGTTGTCAAGATTCCGCTTGATCCGGGCCTGACCTGCCCCAACCGAGACGGAACGAAGGGGACGGGTGGCTGTACTTTTTGCGCGGGCGGCGAGAGGGCCCTTGAGCAGCAATCGCTGTCAGCACAATATCAAACAGGACTGGCACTTGCCGACAAATGGCCGGACGCCAAACCGGTGGCTTATTTTCAGGGCTTTTCAAACACCTACGCGCCGATAGAGCGGGTTGAGGCGATGCTGAACGAAGCGCTTGCGCTGCACCCCGCCGGAATCCGCCTCGCGACCCGCGCCGATTGTATTAACGGCACGATGGCTGCTCTTTTGGCGCGTTTTGCTCAAAAAACGGTGCTTGAGCTCGAGCTCGGCTTACAGACGGTGCACGACAGCACAGCGCGGGCCATCAACCGCGGGCATACCTTTGCGGAGTTTCGCGAGGGCTTTGGCCTTTTAAAGCAACACGATATTTACACCTGCGTGCATCTGATCAACGGTCTGCCGCAGGAGATACCCGATATGATGCTGGCCTCTGCCAAGGCGCTGGCCGCGCTGCGGCCGGGCGGCGTTAAGCTGCACATGCTGCATCTGATCTCTAACACGCCGTTGGCCGAAAGCTGGGGGCAAAGCGCCTTCCCGCTGCTTTCGCAAGAGGAATATGTTGAGATTGTCTGCGCACAGCTGCGCTATTTTCACCCCGAGACGGTCATCGAACGGCTGACTGGCGACGGGGATAAGAAAACGCTGATTGCACCATTGTGGACACGGAATAAACGCGGCGTCTTAAATGCCATCGACGGCGCGCTTGCGCGCCAGAACATCCGTCAGGGCGATTTGTGGGGGGAACAGTAAGCGATGATCGGCATCTTGCAGCTTGCAAAGGATCGATTGGCCCAAAACGCCAATCCGCAGGGCACTTATATAGATTTCACGATGGGGCGCGGACGCGATACGCTGTTTTTATGCGGGCTGGCACCCGAGGGCCGGGTCTATGCCTTTGATATCCAGCCGTCGGCGATCGACCAGACCGCCGCGCTGCTTTCACAAAACGATATTCATAACGCCACACTGATTTTGGATAGCCATGATCGCTTTGCCGACTATGTGCCGGGTGAAATTGACGGCGGCCTTTTTAATCTCGGTTTTCTGCCCGGAGGAGACCGCAGTGTCACGACGCAGCGCGGTTCGACCGTTGCGGCGGTCAAGCAAGCGATGCAGGCGCTCAAGCGCGGCGGCGCGCTGGGGGTGGCCGTGTACCCGGGGCACGAGGAGGGACGCCTTGAAGGCGAGACGCTGCAAAGCTATTTTGCCGGCGTCGACAAAAAAGAATTTGATATTTTTATTTACCGGCTGCTCAATGTTCCCGATTCCCCTTATATGATGGTGGTGGAACGGCACTGAATCTGTCGGTTACGGAGGAAAAATCATGACGTATATGGGCGACAGTATTGCTCAAAAAGACACGGCGGACTCTGCGACCGATATGCCGCAGGCAGATCCGACGCCGGTCGGTGGCGTGCCCCCGCGCTTTCTCGTGAACATCATCAACAAGCGGGAATTGGCGCTGTTAGAAGAGCTGCTTGCCCAAAATAAGGTGCCATACGCTGTGCGCAACGCGTCACGCAAAAACAAGCAACCCAATGCGGAATTCTCGATGTTGGGCAAGGATATTTACGTTGACGGCGACCACTACGACCGTGCCAAAGCGGCGCTGGCCGATTATTATCTGGGCGGAGAGCAGGCTACAGCCGATACCAATACCGTGCCCGCCGCACGCCGACAGCAGGCGCAGGCGCCGCGCGGCAAGCGCTATCCCATTAAAAAACTCGTGATGTGGCTGATACTGGCAACCGTGGGGTATACGGTGCTGTTTACACTTTGGATGTTTCTGATGAAATGATAAATAGCGGCACGGAAATTTCCGTGCCGCTATTATGGTATATATTATTTTTGCATCAGCGTGACCATGACCGCTTTTTGTGCGTGTAGGCGGTTCTCGGCCTCGTCAAAAATGGCGTTGGCGTGCGCCTCCATCACGTCGGCGGTAATCTCCTCGCCCCGGTGCGCGGGCAGGCAGTGCAGTACGATTGCGTCGGCGTGCGCCGCGGACATGACAGTTTTGTTGATCTGGTAGCCTGCGAACGCTTTTTCGCGCAGCAGCTGCTCCGACTCCTGACCCATCGATGCCCAAACGTCGGTGTAGAGCACGTCGGCGTCGGCCGCGCCCAGCATCACATCCTGCGTCCACTCAAAGCCCGGGTAAGCCTTTGCGAATTCCATAATAATGGGATCGGGGGCATAGTCTTTGGGCGTGACGACGCTGACCTTCATGCCGGTTTTAAGGCCGCCGACAATCAGTGAATTCGCCATATTGTTGCCGTCGCCGATAAAGCAGAGCTTTTTGCCCGCGAGCGTTTTGTGATATTCACGAATGGTCTGCAAATCGGCCAACACCTGACAGGGGTGCGCAAAGTCGGTCAGCGCGTTGATGACCGGGATGCTGCCGTGCTCGGCGAACGCCTCCACTTCCTCCTGCGCGAAGGTTCGGATCATGAGGCCGTCGAGGTAACGCGAGAGCACGTGGGCGGTGTCCTCGACCGGCTCGCCGCGGCCGATCTGCAAATCGCGCGACGAGAGGAACAGCGCCTGCCCGCCGAGCTGGTACATGCCAACCTCGAACGAGACGCGGGTGCGGGTCGAGGATTTTTGAAAGATCATGCCCAGCGTCTGTCCGCTTAAAACAGGGTGGGGGATATTGCGCTTTTTCTCATATTTGAGCTTATCAGCCAGATCTAAAAGACCGATAATGTCTTCGGTTGAAAGATCGAGCAGCTTTAACAGGTGCTTCATGCGTTGTAGGTCTCCTCCAACACTTCTAGGAGGATGGCGAGGCCCTGCTCCAGCTCGCCATCGGTAATGGTCAGGGGCGGTAGCAGCCGGACCTTCTCATGCGCTGTCAGCGCAATCAAGCCCTTCTCAAGGCATTTGGCCGCAATCTCTTTCGAGGTGCCTTTTTTGAGGCCGATACCGATCATAAGGCCCATACCGGTGACCGATTCAACGTTCGGATTTGTGGCGATCGCGTTGACCAGCTTTTGTCCCTTGCGGGTGACGTCGGCCAAAAATGCGTCGGTCAGGCGGCTCAAAACGACATTGGCGCCCGCGCAGGCGATCGGGTTCATGCCAAACGTCGAGCCGTGGTCGCCCGGGGCAAACGTTTCGGCGGTTTTCTCGCCAAACAGCACCGCCCCGATCGGCAGGCCGTTGCCCAAGCCTTTGGCCGAGCTGACGATGTCGGGCTGGATGCCGAACGCCTGATAGCAGAAGAAATGGCCGGTGCGCCCGATGCCGGTCTGTACCTCGTCGACGAGCAGCAGAATGTCGCGCTCGGCGCAAAGTGCGGCGACCTTCTGCACAAAGTCACGTTCAAGCGGAATCACGCCGCCCTCGCCCTGCACCATTTCCATCATGACAGCGGCGGTTTTGTCGCTGATCTTTGCGACGACGTCGTCGAAATTGTTCGCCTCGGCGTAGACAAAGCCAGGCGTAAAGGGGTCAAAGTTGACATGCATCGACACCTGCCCGGTGGCCGCTACCGTCGTGATGGTGCGCCCGTGAAACGAGTTTAACAGCGTGATGATCTCATACCGCTCCTTGCCGTATTTGATCTGCGCGTATTTTCGCGCCGCCTTAATCATGCCCTCGTTGGCCTCAGCGCCCGAGTTGCCGAAGAATACCTTGTGCATGCCCGACTTTTCGCAGAGCTGCTTTGCGACCAATGTTCCGGGCGCGGTGTAGTAGAGGTTTGAGATATGTGCGAAGCAGGCCGCTTGCTCCGACACGGCCTTGACCCACTCGGGGTCGGCGAAGCCGAGCGAATTGACGCCGATGCCGCTTGAAAAATCGATGTAGCTTTTGCCGTCAAAATCCTCGCAGGTGGCACCCTTGCCGCATTTTATCGCCAGATTGGCGCGGCCATAGGTGTGGGCGATATAGGACTGATCCAGTTCCTTGATCTCAGAAAAGGTCATGTTCAATCCTCCTTATAGATCATCGTGCCGATGCCCTCGTCCGAGAGCATTTCGATGAGGATGGCGTGCAGAATTCTGCCGTCGATGATCGCGGCCTTGGTAACGCCTTCGCTCAGCGTGTCGACGCAGCACTGAATCTTGGGGATCATGCCGCCCGCGATAATGCCCTTCTCAATCAGGCCGGGCACCTCGCCGGGCGAGACGACGGGGATCAGCGTGTTCTCGTCGTTTTTATCCATCAGCAGACCGCGAATATCGGTCATCAAAATGATGTTCTCGGCTTTTAGCGCGCTGGCCACATAGCAGGCCATCGTTTCGGCTTTGATGTTGTATGTCACGCCGTTTTCGTCCGCGCCGATGCTCGTGATAACCGGGATGTAGCCCGCGTCGAGCAGATCGGTGATCGGCTTGGGGTCCACCTTGGTCATCTCGCCGACAAAGCCGTAATCAACCTCGTCCTCCATCTTTTTGACGGTCAGCATGCCGCCGTCCACGCCGCAAAGGCCTATGGCACGGCCGCCCTGCGCGTTGATCTGCGCGACCAGATCCTTGTTGAGCTTGCCCGCCAGCACCATCTGGGCGACGTCACGGGTCTCCTCGTCGGTATAGCGCAGGCCGTTAATAAACTTCGATTCCTTGCCGATCTTTTTGAGCAGGCTCGTGATCTCGGGGCCGCCGCCGTGCACGAGCACGACCTTGATGCCGATGCAGGAGAGCAGCACAATGTCGCCCATGACGGCCTCTTTGAGCTCGTTGTTGGTCATGGCGTTTCCGCCGTATTTGACGACGACGGTCTTGCCGTTATATTTTTGGATGTAGGGCAGAGCCTGACTTAAAATCTCAGCCTTTTGTGCGGTTGTGGTCTGGGTCATAATAAAAATCCTCCGTTCGTTATGTCCCGCTTTTTTGAAAAAAAGCTTGGCAAAAAACTTTAATCTTTAATAAAATCATCTTAAAGCTTTGATGCAGCTTCTTTAAAAGCGTGTAAGGTTTGGGACAGCGTCCCGACGTACTCTCGTAATTTACAGCCCGGTTGCTTCGTCTATGCCCAACGCGATGTTCATGTTCTGAACCGCCGCGCCCGAAGCGCCCTTGCCCAGATTGTCAAGGCAGGCGGCCAGCAGCACGCGCTCATCGTTGCCGCAGACAAAAATTTGCAGGTCGTTGGTATCCGCCAGCGCGTTGGACGGTAAAAATCCGCCGGTTAAAACGCCCTCGCCCATAAACGGCATCACCTTGACAAAGCGCTGGCCGTCGTAATAGTCCGACAGCGTCTCGTGAAGCTGCCGCGCGGTCAGCTTTTTGCTCAAAAGCTTGGTGTAAAGCGGTACTGAGACGGTCATGCCCGCAAAAAAGTCGGACACAGCGGGGTTGAAGATCGGGGTGTCGGTCAGGCCCGAGAGCACCTGCATCTCTTTTTGATGCTTATGGGACTGGGTCAGGCCGTACTGCCGGACCGAGTCGTATTCCGCCGCGCGCTCAGCGTCGGCATAGGCCGAAATCATCTTTTTACCGCCGCCCGAATAGCCCGAGATGGCGTGGCAGACGACGGGGTAATCAGCGGGCATAATCCCAAGCTTGACCATCGGGTGCATCAGGCTGATAAAGCCGGTGGCGTAGCAGCCCGGGTTCGCGATGCGGTGTGAGACGGTAATTTTCTCGCGCTGCGCTTTGGACAGCTCCGGAAAGCCGTATACCCACGCGGGGTTGACGCGGTGCGCCGTCGAGGCGTCGATAACCTTGACATGGTCGTTTTCAACGAGCGACACGGCCTCAACCGCCGCCTCGTCGGGCAGGCAGAGAAAGGTGATGTCGGAGGCATTGATCAGCTTTTTGCGTTCGTTAACGTCCTTGCGCTTCTCCTCGTCGATCAGCAGGATTTCTAAATCGCTTCGCCCCTCAAGGCGGTCAAATATTTTTAGTCCTGTCGTACCTTCTTTGCCGTCGATGAATACCTTGAATTTCATGAGCGAAGCCCCCTTTTTAAATATAACAGGCCGGTGTGCATTTAAATATTTATTGGCGCAGCATTGCTTGGTCACCGGACTGTTTGGTGTTTTTGCTTAATACGGTTTGTCGGTGTCAATGGCGGCGACACGCGTTTTCAGCTCGGCAATCTGCGCCTTGACGGCATTGGGTGACGGTCCGCCGATCACGTTGCGCTGTTCGACGCAGGTTTGCAGGTCAATCGCGTGGTATATATCGGCCGAAAAGGTTGAGCATAGCCCCTTATAGGCCTCGAGCGACAGCGTCTCAAGCGTGCAGCCGCGTTCGATGCAAAGCTTAACCAAAAAGCCGGTGATCTGGTACGCTTCGCGGAAGGGCAGCCCCTTCTTGGTGAGATAATCGGCGCAATCGGTGGCGTTGATAAAGCCCTTGGCTGCCGCGGCGCGCATA
>DALYYK010000102.1:0-7992 GCA_031983305.1 Candidatus Fimivivens sp.
GCGGCAGATGGCATCCCCGGCAGCTTATTCCGGCGGAGTGGTTAAAGGACTCTACCTCGGTTCAAAACGCCGGCCCCGGGGGCAGCACCGGCCAATATGGCTATCAGTGGTGGGTTCGCAGCTTTGGCGACGGTGATTATGATACCTACTACGCCTTGGGCGCACGGGGGCAATATATTTTGGTGGTGCCGCAGCTGAATCTTGTGTCGGTTATCGCCAGCCATTATCCACAGAACACCTATGCGCCGCGTCCCTACTTCATTGACTACGTCCTTGCAGCTTACCAAGAATAACCGATGCGTCATAAATAAAAAAGATACGACCTTCAAACTTTGAACAGTTTTATGACTGAACAGAATTTGAGGGTCTTTTATTTACCCCAAGGTCTTGTGTGATAAGGCTTTGGGGTTTCGCCTTATACCGCGAATGTTCAATTCAGTGGTTTTCAAATCAGGACAAAATGAATGAACACTCCTTTTCAAACGCCTTGTCCAACGATATGCAGGGGATTGCCTTATAATCGGCAGCCCCCGTTCCATTCGAATATTGCAGATAAAGAAAGGGCAAGATTATAGTGTGTTTTTTCCAAAGGAGGTGTTTTGTAGTATGAATACGGCGATCGGTCGAAATGTGCAGCGCAAGGACGCATGGGAAAAGGTGACAGGCAAAGCGTTCTATGCCGACGACCTGCCCTCGGTGGGCATCTTGTCCGCTCGGCTGCTGACGAGTACCCAGGCGCATGCCCGCATCACAAAAATTGATATATCGGGGGCGCTGGCGCTAAAAGGCGTGAAGTCGGTTCTTACCGGCAACGACTGCCCCGAGCTGTTTGGCCCCCTTTTACAGGACCGACCGGCGCTGGCGCAAGGCGTTGTACGGTACGCGGGCGAACCGGTGGCGTTGGTGGTTGCGCAGGACGAATACACGGCGGAGGAAGCCGTGCGGTTAATCAATGTTTCGTATGAGCCGCTGCCCATCGTGCTTACGCCTTCACAGGCACTGGCTTTGGGCGCGCCGTTGGTTCATGATAAAGCAAACGGATACAAAAAGGTCATGACCGATGTTTATCCTGAATCGGGCAGCAACATCGCGAGTCGTTACCACATGCGCAAAGGGACTACGGCAGAAGCTTTTCTTCGCTGCGAGGCAGTCGTGGAGCAGCGGTTTTTTCTGCCCCCTTCCGATCACCTTGCGATGGAGGTGCGAACTGCGCGGGCAGAGATTTCATCCGACGGGCAGGTGCTGATTACCACCTCTTCACAGGCCCCCTATTCGGTGCGCAAGCAGATCGCTGAAGCGTTTATGGTTCCAAGCGGCAATATTCAGGTGCGCGTTCCGTTTGTCGGCGGTGGGTTTGGCGGAAAAGCGCCTGTCACGCTCGAGATTCTGGCATTTTTGGCTTCGCGCAGCGTCGGAGGAAAAGCAGTGCGCCTGACGATTCCGAGAGAACAGGATATGGCGTCCGCGCCCTGCCGGATGGGGCTGGAGGCAACGATTAAAATAGGCGCGGACCAGGACGGGAATCTTCAGGCGGCGCAACTGACCTATCTTTTGGACTGCGGCGCATATGCGGATATTTCTCCGTATATGGCAAAAGCCATTGCGATGGACTGCACAGGTCCCTACCACATTGAAAACTTGTCCTGCGACGCGCTATGTGTCTATACCAATCACACCTATGTCACATCCTTCCGTGGCTTTTCGCACGAATCGCTGACCTTCTGTATCGAAAGAGCCATGGATATGCTGGCGCAAAAAATGGGGATGGATGCGCTGGCGTTCCGCATGAAAAACGCCATCCGCCCCGGCAGCCTCACGCCGTCTCAGATAGCCTATACGCCCAGCCTGATCGGAGATTTAAATCAGTGCCTGCAAAAGGTCAAACAACTGTCCGATTGGGACGGAGGCGTTAAAACAATCAAACAGGATACTGTGCGCGCAAAGGGGATAGCCTGCTTTTGGAAAACCGAAAATCCGCCTACTGACGCCATATCCGGTGCACTGGTCACCTTTAATCCCGACGGTAGCCTTAACCTGCACACCGGCGTTGTGGAGATGGGCTCAAACGGTCAGACCCATGTGGCTCAAATGCTGGCCGAAAAATTGAAAATGGACGCGAATCAGGTTCATGTGGTAACCGCTGTCGATACCCGAACCGCCCCGGAACATTGGAAAACGGTGGCCAGCCTTACAGGCTATATGGCCGGCCATGCGGTGGTGCGCGCCGCGGATGATCTGTTAAAACAGCTGCGCAGCAATGGCGCTCAAGCGCTGGAATGCCTCATTGATGAGATTGAAGTCGCCCACGGCCGGGTATTTTCCAGCAAGAACCCGGAGCAATTTATCGCTTTAAAAGATATTGTACAGGGGTACAAGTCGACGGCGGGAGAATCGATTGGCGAGCCGGTTCTAGGGCGGGGCGGCTTTATGCTCAAGGGGTTAAGTCTGCTCGACCCGGTTACGGGAAAAGGGAAGACCGGACCCGCATGGACGGTGGGGGCGCAGGTCGTGGAGGTGGAAGCGAATCTCAAAACCTGCACCTACCGCATTCTCAACGCGTCCACCGTTATCGATGTCGGAAAGGTCATCAACTATGAATCGATGTGGGGCATGATCGCGGGCGGCATGTCGATGGGCCTTAGCATGGCCAGCAGAGAGGGCTATTCTTATGACGAAAAGGGCATTCCCCAAGCCCCGAATCTGCGCACCTACAAGTTGATGCATATCGGGCAGGAGCCGGATTACCGGGTGGATTTTGTAGAAACGCCGCAAGAGGATTCGCCATACGGTGTGCGCAGTTATTCCGAGCATGGCATTATCGGCATGGCCGCGGCGCTCGGAAATGCCTTGTCCGCGGCCTTTGGCAAAGAGCTGGTCACCCTGCCCCTAAAGCCCGAAACCATCTGGCAAACGCCGTCGGAGGGATGCCTATGATTGCTTATGACATGATTTATTGTCGGCCGGACACGCTGCAAGAAGCGGCGGACGCCTTTTCACAGCTTGAATCCGAGGGGAAAGCGGCCCTGTACTACGCGGGCGGCAGTGAGATCATCACCTTGTGCCGCACCGGCAGCATCCGGCCTGACGCCGTCATTGATATCAAGCGCATTGCGGCGTGCACGGCATTGTTTGTTGAAGGGCAGGCGCTTCATATCGGCTCGGCCTGCACGCTCAGCCAGATCAGCACCGCCAAGCTTTTTCCGCTCTTAGGCCTTGCCTGCGGCAGAATTGCGGATCATACCAATCAATGCAGGATCACGCTAGGCGGCAATCTATGCGGTAGCATCATCTATCGTGAAAGCTGCCTGCCGCTTCTGCTGGCCGATGCAGATACAACGCTCTTCGGTCCGCAGGGGGCGCGTACGGCGCCCTTTCAAAGCATCTTTGACGGACGGATACGGCTGAAACCGGGTGAGCTGATTGTAGAAATCCGCGTCCCGGTCTGGGCCTTGTCCGCACGGTATTTTCACATTAAAAAGACGGCAAACGAAAAAATTGATTATCCCTTGGTCAGTGTGGCGGCGCTTTGTCAAAATGATCAACTGCGCGTCGGGTTTTCGGGCATCTGCGCCTATCCTTTTAGGAACGAAGCGATCGAGTCGGTGCTCAATGACCGGACAAAGTCTTGTCAGGAGAGAGTGGAGAAAGCGGCGGTTCTGTTGCCGGAGCCGCCCCGCACCGATGTGGAAGGAACGGGCGAATACCGGCTTTTCGTGTGGAAGAACACCCTGCAAGCGCTTTTAGAGGAGTGGGAAAATGGTACGGTATGAGGGTAAGATCAAGATCTCGCTCCAAGTCAATCAAGAGCTGCATGAAATTTTAGTACGTCCTGCCGATTTGCTGCTTGACGTACTGCGCCAGCAGCTTGGGCTTACCGCCGCCAAGCCCGGCTGCCTAAACGGAGACTGTGGCGCCTGTACCATCATGGTGGATGGCTGGCCGGCTAAATCCTGCCTGATGCTCGCCGTCGAAGCTGAAGACCATGAGATTGTTACGGTGGAGGGGCTTGGTGGAACCGCACCGGTTCAAAACGCGTTTGTGGATTCCAACGCTTTTCAGTGCGGGTATTGCACCTCAGGGTTTCTGATGGTCTGCCATGCGCTTCAAAAACAGCACCCTGTGCTGCCCGAGGAATATGTGGTGGAGGAATGGCTACAGTCTAACCTTTGCCGCTGCACCAGCTACAAAGAGATACGAAAGGCCGTTTTGGCGCTGTACAATATAAAGCCGTCATAACAAAAAATCCCGAAGCGTCTGCATAAGCAGCACCTTCGGGATTTTTTTGTCATCGTTCCGGTTTTACAAGCAGATGATCGCCATTTTTCATCTGCAAAACACTTGCGTCAAAGGATTCGGCCAGCACCTCAAGGAATTCCTGGCGCGCCGCGTCATTGGGCATGTTGAGCGCCAGAGGATTGCCTGTAATAACCCGTTCGGGACAATCGGTGACATATAAAAGAATTTCCACGCGCTATGCCCTCCTGCTTGAACGCTTGCGGACGCTTTCTAAAATCGGCGTGCTGCGCACCGCTTCTAATATTTGCTCTTTATCATCAATAATGGGTACAAAGGCGATGACGACCCTGCCGTCGGTAAAACTGCGCTTGGTGAAGGCTAGCTCCTTGGTTCCGAAAGAGCGTGTGGCATCGTACAAAGCAGCGGCGCGCTGGCCGCTGTTTTCCAGCGTGAGCCGTTGCTTGTCCGATTTTGGTGTGGCAACCAGCGCCACGCCTTCTTTTTTAAAAAGCTCCTGCCTTTTGGTAAGCCCCAGCATGCCGGTCACCCAAATACCGTCTACATACAGCTCAGACCCCTTGACGTCAATGGTTCCGAAGGTCAGGGTGCAGATATCGCCGATGCACTTCCCCTTTGTTAAGCGTATCATAGCCCAGGTCAAGACGGCGCCGACGGCCAGGGCCGCTGTAATATTGACCCAGATAGCTTCACTTCCAACGAAATAAAGCGTCAAAACGGTGCCGAACGACGTCAGCAGGCAGATATAATTTCGCGACTCAAAGGTTTTGGAGATACCGTCGATATAAGCGCTTCCGCGCGGCGTAAAGCCGACCGGATCCACCTGCTCCAGACTTTCCTGAATCTGTTTGCGAATGTCCCTGAAATGCTGCACCGCCAACATCAAAAAAGTAATGGCGGCAAAATCGTTAGAGAGCAGGGAGGGAATCGCCACCGAGCCAAGGCTTGCCGCAAAAAAACCGGTGACAAGGTTAATAAAATAGCCGTTGGGGTAGCTGGGAACCTGTCGCGAGTCAATGCGCAGCGTCAGAAAACGGGCGGCTGTACCCATGAAGATTCCCAACAGGATTCGAACCAGTGTCAGGATAGGAATACTTTCGATCTCCGGCGTCATGACGTCCTCCTTACAATATCGCTTGTAGTGTTATATTCAGCGCCAGCGGCACAGCGTGAAAATTGTGAAAGAAATGCTGACGGAAAAAGAGTGGGGGATTTGGAGATATATTGGATATGACTAATTATCTCCAGGCGGCTTTCTTTTATCAGCTTATTGGGGAATTTTGAAAATATTTTTGTGTATAATGATATCGTTACAAAAGTATATCAATAAAATCTTTTGCTATTATAGGGATCATTATAGAAAATAAGGCAAGGGTCAATGCTACCCTTGCCTTGCTGTTATGATGCATTAAATTTATGTAGCGAAAGCCGCGAAAGAAAAGACTCTATGAAGCCATTGTACCGATACCCTGAGGCGCTTAATCAAAGCTGGAGATCGTTCTGGGGAAAATACTTTTACTTAAAATCTTCTGAAATGTTCGGAAGAGATGAACGGTCTGTTTTGGAACGTGTAAAGATCATCCGGCCCGACCGCCGAATTTTCCGCAGCAGCCGTCGGCATTCCGCGGCGGTCTGCCAGCTGGGAACGACACCCCCGTACTGTACCACCACAAAGTGCCAGGTCAGCGCCTGTGCCTCTGCAAGAGGAACCGGCCGCCGCAGTGAAAGCGCCTGCAAACGGTCCAGATACTCCATTGGCGTTTCGGAACGGGTATGGTGGATACGCAAGAGGTGGCCGTAGCCCAACAGCCCCCGGTAGCTGCGCAGCACCGACTCCAGCGGCGTCTTGGGCGGCATAAGGGCAAGCAGCCGCTTTTTGGCTAAGCGGCAGAGCAGGCGCGCCAAACGGGCCAAAGCCAGCGCGACCGCAAGCGCCCCCTCGGCAAGGCCCCGCAGCAGTAGTCCTAACAGCCGTATTGCGGCCGGCAGTCCCGCGCCTGAACGCCAGGGCGAACGGGCGGCAGGCGCCTTGTGCGGCAGACGCAGGCTCAGTAGCCCGATTAACAGCCGCACCAGCATAACAAGGGTTATCACCGCAAAGCAGATACCAAAAATGATAATAGGCAGCGTATTGACCGGACCGTACTCTTGCGCCAACGCAATGGCCTCGTCAAACGCCTTGGACTTTCTCTCCTCAAGGGCGTACGCGTCGGGCGGTGTGTCAAGCAGCTTGAGCAACATTAAAATCAGCTGCCACACCATCAGCAGCAGATGCTTAACCTGCGAAAAAAATAGATTCAGACTGCCTGAAAACACCAAGCCTACCGTCAATATCACCACCGCCAGCGGAATAAGGCTGTGTAAGAGCACCGCAGCTTGGCTCGAGGGCGTTTTGGACTTTGCCGCAAGCGAAAATACCAACGAAAAATACCACCCCACCACGCACAGCAGCACCACCGAAACCTGAGCGCCGGTATTTGCAAGCAGCAATATGGCCGGTACGGCGGCAAAAATGCACAGTGAGGGTGGAATAATCTGGCTGTTGTTATCGGGCAGGTAAACCGCGAGCGCGCCCAACAGCCAAAAGAGTGCCTGACCGGCAATGTGATATAACGCTGCGGAAATATTGTTTGTCCGGTTAGAGAACCATACAAACAACCCGACGGTCAGCGCGGTATAGGGTAGAAACACGGCGGCATTGCGCAGCAGCGTAGTGCCCAACTTTAACCCGCCGACGCACAATCGCTCGTTTGTCAGGCGTCCCAACCCCCTTGGTACCAGAAACACCAGCCCAAGCGCAGCCGCCAGCGTTACCAGCGTGGCCGCTGAAGAAAATACGGTAGCCCAAAGCGCCAGATACCATAAAAAACAACACATACCAATTAGCGCAGTCATATGCATGCGTATTGCGCCTCCTTAAAATCTTCTTGGAATTCATTGGGCCGAGGCCTGCTGGGACAGGTCGACCACCCGCACCAGAGAGGCGGGCAGCCCCGCCAGACGCCCCGGGGTGTAAAAATCAGCCGGATTGGTGACTTCTTTCTGGTTTTCAATATCCATCATAATCTCCCAGCCCTTAGGCATCGTGTGGTAACACAGCAAAAAAACCGCTGTCCGCGGTGGAATCTGTAAAAGCTGTTCCCACAGGGCCTGTTGACCGGCAGCAGTGGCGCGCGACGTATCGTCAATACGGGCGCACAGTTCGAGTATGCGGCGTTCCTGCCCGGCGCCAAGGCCGGCTTTCAGCATGGTCAGCGCCCGGTCGCGTTTTAGCCGAACGCCAAAATCACCTGATGATGTTTTTTGGGTAACCTGTTCCCATCGTACCGTTGGGGCGTTGGTGACAAAGGCTGTCTTAATCCCGCGCGAAAGCTGTGAAAGTGCGATGCTGCAAGCCAGACTGATAGCCTCTTCCAGCTGTGGCTGAGCCTTGCGGGGTGTGTTGGGCGGTGCCACCGGCACAAACCCGCAGGAAAGATCCAGCGCGACGATGCAGGAGGCTGAAATCTGCCGCTCATAGACATTCGATTTTACCGACGCGGTGCGGGCGGTGGCGTACCAATTGATGCGCTTGGGCGAATCGCCCGTCTCGTAGTCCCGTGTTCCCATGGCCTGATAAGGGTCGTCGAGTCCCAGCAAATCTTCCAGCAGGTTTTCGTCAAACGCCAGCGTCCGCGAAAAGTCTGCCTCGCCCTTTAGCGCCGGGAAAACATTGAGAAAATGCGCCTGCCCACTTTG
>DALYYK010000103.1:0-7906 GCA_031983305.1 Candidatus Fimivivens sp.
CGACGATTTTTTTGCATCTCGGTGCGCACGCGGGCGGTTTTTTGCCTGTTGATGACCGGATTGCTGTTGCATCTGGCCGCGTCGCTGCCCGCCTCGACAGCGGCGAGCGCCGACGGTGTACCGCTGCCGATCATTATGTACCACAGCGTGCTTAAAGATAAATCGCTCGCCGGGCCGTACACCGTTACGCCCGAGACAATTGAAAACGATTTTACCTATCTCAAAGCGCACGGGTATACGACGATGTTTGTCTCAGAGGTGGCCGACGCGGTACTGACCGGGCGGGCCCTGCCCGAAAAGCCGGTTGTCATCACACTTGACGATGGCTATCTCAACAATCTGACCTATGTGCTGCCGCTGTTGGAGAAGTATGACATGAAAGCGGTGGTCTCGGTGGTTGGCAGCTATTGCGAGTGCTACTCCCGAGAGCCCGACCCCAACCCGGCCTACGCATACCTGTGCTGGAGTGATATTGACGCGCTGACCGCCACCGGCCGGGTCGAGATCGGCAACCATACTTATGATATGCACCGCAAGGATACCCGCAAGGGGGCCAAAAAGAAGCTTGGAGAAAGCGACGCCGATTATTACGCGGCGCTGATGAACGATGTGGGCAAAGCCCAGTCGCTGCTCGAGGAATATTGTGGCATTGTCCCGACGACCTTTACCTATCCCTTCGGTTATGTCAGCAGGGACGCCGCGCCGATTCTGCGCGAGATGGGCTTTACCGCTGTGTTAACCTGCAACGAGCGTGTCAATGTCATCACCGGCAACCCGGATGTTTTGCAGGCGCTGGGCCGGTTTAATCGCCCGCACGGCATTTCAACACAGCGGTTTATGAAGCGCCTTGGCATCGAATAAAATACAGTGGCGATTTTTATTGGAGTGTGGTATACTATATTCAATAAATTCGTTTGATCGGCTCGATTACCAACAAGGAGGAATATTGGAATGGGATTCGAAAAATTTGGTAAAATTCTCGGCAACCTCGCTTCCACCACCGCTAAAAAGGCTGGTGAGCAGGTGCAGATTGCAAAGCTGGGCATTGACAGAGCCGGGCTTGAACGCCAGATAGAAGGGGTTTATGCCGCGATCGGCCGTTATTGCTATAGCAAGGTCAAGGCCGGTGAGAGCATGCCCGAAGAACTGCTCGATTACTGCCGCGACATCGACGTGCTGATGCAGCAGATCGCAGATCTTGATCTTGAGATTGAACAGCATAAGAACGAGCGTGACGCCGCCGAATACAGTGTCGCGGCTGATTTTACGAGCGACACAATTCCAGTCGCCGAAGTTGAGGTGACTGAAGAGCCCGAGCAGTCTGCCCCCACTGCCGCGCAAGATTCTACGCAGAACACAGAAGAATAAACCCATAAAACACGCAGGACCGCACCCTTTTAGGGCGCGGTCCTGTTTTAGAATACTATTATGACGCCGACTTGTCGGGTGACTCGTCAATGGCTGAAAACGGGGCGGCAACAAAGCCTTTGTTGCGTATCGTATCGATAACCTCGGGCAGAATTTCGGCATTGGTTTTGCTGACCGAATGCAGCAGCATAATTTCGCCGGGGTGCAGGAACTTTGTAATCTTCTCCATCGCGGCGGTGGCGGTCGGCTGATTGTTGACATCCCAGTCCTTGTAGGCAAAGCTCCAGAACATACTTTTATAGCCCATCTGCTGCATTAAAGCGAGCGATTGCTCTGAAAATTCCCCTTCGGGAAAACGAAACAGGCGCATCTCGTAGCCAAAATGATCCCGCAGATAGTCCTGCATCCATTTGGCGTCTTCAAAAGATTGCTCGATGTCCAGCTCCCTGCAATAGACCTTGTGGCTATCGGAGTGGTTACCTAGAATATGTCCCTCGTCGATCATGCGCTGCACAAGCTCGGGCTGGCTTCGGACATAATGGCCGGTTAAAAAAAAGATAGCCCGAACGCCCTTTTCTTTAAGCGCGTCGAGAATTGGTGCGGTATAGCCGTTTTCATAGCCCTGATCAAACGAGAGGGTTACGGTGTTTTCGGTTTCGGGTGCGATAAAATAAGCGTCATACCCTTTGTATTTTTCTTGAAGCGCGATACAATCGGTAGAACGCCCAAGGCTGTCCTGACGGGTTCCCGGCCCCCAAAGCACCGATTTGTTGCTTAGAGTGCCGATTTGTAAAAAATCGGCACTCATCGCTAATGCGGGCAGGTCAGAGGATGTGGCGCGGCTGCTGCTCGAGCCTGGAACGCTCGAAGAGCCCGGCAGGGATGAACTGCTGCCCGGCGGGGGCGTGGACGGCAAAGGATTGGGCACCATGCTCGAGCTGGGCAGAATAGACGAGCCCTCGAGATTACGGGAGCAGGCCGCGCAGCCGCTGATCACCAATGTTGCCGCAAGCAACAAAGCCACCGCCGCAAGAAAAAACAGATTCCGTTTCATTTTACCCCTCCGTTTGGGAACATTTGCGGGAACAACCCGCTTATAAAAGTGTGTCCTGTAAAATTTATAATATCAGTAGAAGCTTTTGGAAAATGAAAATTTTGTCGGCTTTTAGGCATAAAAAGTTTCCGGCTTAAACAATGCAAATTTAAGGGCTGATGCCCGCTTGTGGCGGCGTCTATAATTAAAAACACCGATTGAGCCGCGCGCCTGTTTGCAAAAGCAAATTTGCATTTGTCAAAGCAGACAACGACAATAAGGATAATCCGTCCAATCAGCGACAAAAAGCAACATCAAATTGACGGTTAAAATAGTATATTTTTAGTCGGTGTTTGGCGTCAATCCATCTCGCCCAAGGCGAACATGATGGCCGAGAGCGCCGCGATGGGTGCCGTTTCGCACCGCAAAATACGCTTGCCAAGCGACGCGGCGCGCACGCCGCAACCGTCGGCCTGCGAAATCTCTTCGGGAGAAAAGCCGCCCTCGCTGCCGACGAGCAGCGCGAGTGTTGCGCCGCGCTGTGGCAGCTGCCGCCGCAGCGGTTCGCATAACCCTTCATATAGTACAAAACAATGGTCGAATTGCTGCATCTCTTGTAAGGCTTGCGCGAAAGAAAGCACGCCGCGCACCACCGGCAAGATGCCCCGGCCGCACTGCTTGGCCGCTTCAACGGCTATTTTTTGCAGGCGCTGCACCTTTTTGGCGGCGTCTTCGCCCTTGGGGCGTGAGATACAGCGGGAGGATAAAAACAGCACAATCTCCACAGTGCCCAGCTCAACCGCCTTTTGTACCACCAGCTCGGTCTTGTCGCCTTTAGGCATAGCCAGATAAAGGCTGACCTTGGTCTGGGGCTCGGCGGCGCAGGCCGCGGCTTCGCCCAGGCGCACTGAGACGGCATCGGGCGAGAGGCTCACAATCACGCCCTGCGCTTCAAGTCCCCTGCCGTCGCAGAGGGTGATCGCCTCCCCCGCCGTCATGCGCAGCGATTTGGCGATATGCCCGGCGTCCTCACCGGTGATGACCACTGTGTCGGCCAACGCGTCGACAAAAAACCTCGGCATTGTTTTACACCGCCCTTTGGCAGGCGATGGCGGCCCAGCCGTTTTGCAGCGCCTTGCGTACGGGGGTCAGCCCCGCTTTAATCAGTCCTTGCTCCACCTCGGCGCAGCGGGTGTCTATGATGCCCGAGACAATGCAGACGCTCTTCCCATGCATGAGCGCGGGCAGATCGTCGGCCAGACGCAGAATGGCGTCGGCAACAATGTTAGCACAGATGACGTCAAACGGCCCCTCAATGTCGGTGGCGAGATCGCCACACAGAATGTCGATATCCTCGCAGTGATTGAGCGCCGCGTTTTCCTTCGCGACCCGTACGGCGACCGCGTCAATATCGACGCCAACGGTGCGCCCGCTGCCCAGAAGCTTTGCGCAGATGGCCAATATGCCGCTGCCGCAGCCGACGTCGAGCATGCTCATGCCGGGGTGTAGTTCGTCTTCTAAGAGCGACAGGCACAGGCGGGTCGTCTCGTGCGTGCCTGTGCCAAACGCCATGCCGGGGTCGAGGCAGATGACCTTTTGCCCGGACGTCGGGGTATACTGTTCCCACGAGGGGCAGATGGCGAGCTTGTCCGACAGCGCAATCGCGTGGTAATAGGTTTTCCAGGCGTTGGCCCAGTCCTCTTCCCGCACACCGGAGGTCGAAACGCTAAACGGAATGCCGCAGCTTGTCAGGCGGCTGCCGATGTAGGCAAGCGTTTCGGCGGGGGTCTGCTCGGGCGACAGATAAAGGTGGATGATCGCCTTGCTGCGATCTTTTTGCAGCAGCGCTTCGTCGATTAAATCGATGCGGGCGATTTCGAGCGTCTTCTCTTCAAGGTCGGAATAATCTTCGAGATAGATGCCGCCACCCGCGGCCATCTGTGCAATGGCGCAGGCCTCGTCAGCCTGCGCCGTGGAAACGGTTATACTCAACTCGGTCCAATCCATGTGATACTCCTTTTTGTGCGATTTAGCGTCCCGGCCCTCGGTAACGCCGGCGGTTGCGGTTGCGGACAATCATCAGCGTGATATAAAGCAATACTAAAACAATCAGCAAAATGAGAATAAACTTAAACCAAAAGGTTCTCGTCACGCCCAGCAGCGTGTCGAGCAGCAGTAGCGAACGGGAGACGTCCGCCTCCTCGGCGGCGACAACGCCGACAACGCCGATCTGCTCGTCGGCAAGAATCAGCCGCACCTGCCCGACCAGATCGCCCTTTTTGATCGGCGCGTTGACGTAGGCGGGCAGATCCAGGCTATACTGTAGGCTGGAGGCTTCAATCGCATCGGGGATCAGCGCGGTGAAGTTGTCGGCGCTCATAATGCGCAGAAAATCCTTGCCCCACGAGAGCTTAAGCGGTATCTCGCCAAAGTTTTTGCCCTTTTCAAGCAGTGTTTTAACCCTAAAGGTATCAAAGGCCCAGCTGTAAAGCCGGTTCGATTCCGCAAAGGCCGAAAAGGTCGAATTGTCCTTGCCGGCCTCGTCCACGCCGGTGCTGGCCAGCACCACCAGCAGGTAGCTGTAGCCGTCACGCTTGGCCATAGAAACGGCATAGGAACCCAGCGTCTGGTGATAGCCGGACTTCACGCCCGAGGCAAAGCGGTTATAATAGGGCGAGCTGCTCACGAGCAGGCGGTTGGTGCTGCTCCAGTTCAAGGTTTCATTAATATTGGTCGGGCCGCCGTTATAGGCCGTCACCGAGATCAGCGGCGAAAAGCCGGGCAGCGCCATGGCATGCCGCGCCAGAATCGCCATATCCCGCGCGGTCGTGTAGCTCTCAGGGTCGGGTAGGCCGTGCGGGCTGGTAAAATGGGTGTCCTTCATGCCCAGCTCGGCCGCGCGCTTGTTCATCAGTTCGACAAAATAGGGCACCGAGCCGTCGCCGATATAATCGGCCAGCATCATGGCGGCCTCGTTGGCGTCGGGCAGCATGACGGCGTACAAGAGCTTTTCGACCGACAGCGTCTCGTTTTTATAAAGCCCCGCCAAACGGATGCGGCCGAGCTTGACCCCCTGCCGGTACATCTCATCCTGAATATAGCTCTTCATCGTCACCATTTCATCGATGGGGTTTTTGACGTTTTCGAGCGCCAGAACAACGGTCATAAGCTGCGCTAGCGAAGACGGCTCGATTTTTTTGTCGGCCTGCTTCTCGTAAATGGTCATCTCGCTGTCCAGATTTATTAGATAAACCGCCTGCGCGGCAGGGTCAAACGACGGGTTATACGCCGCTGCGGACACCTGCGTGCACAATGTGGCAAGACAGAGGAGTAACGCGATGCAAAAAGTGGAAAACTTTTTCATGAAAATCTCCTCCAAATGTGATATGATACTATGTACAACCTTATTATAGCAAAGACACGACTTTTTTTAAACCGATACGGGAGGTTTTTCTATGCCCAATACAGAAAAAAACTTTGGTTTTGACACGCTAGCGGTGCGCGCGGGCTACGTGCCGGACAGCGACCAGCACGCGGTGGCGCCGCCGATTTATATGACCAATGCTTACGCCTTTGAGAGCGTTGAACACGCCAAGCAGCTTTTTGAGCTCAAGGCGCCGGGCAACATCTACACCCGCCTCTCCAACCCGACGGTCGACGTGCTTGAAAAGCGGGTTGCGGCGCTCGACGGCGGTGCGGCGGCCGTGGCGATGAGCTCGGGGCACGGCGTCATGTTCAGCACCTTTTTGAACCTCGCGCAGGCCGGGGACGAGATTGTGTCGTCGATCTGCATCTATGGCGGCGCGATCAACATGATGGGCGTGACGCTTGGGAACCTCGGTATCAAGACCAAGTTTGTCGACCCCGCCAACCTTGAGGCATGGGAGGCCGCCGTCACCGACCGCACCAAGGCCTTTTTTGTCGAGGTGGTCGGCAACCCCAACGCCAACGTGGCGGACATTGAGGCGATCGCCGCCATTGCCCATCGGCACGGTATACCGATGATTGTCGACTCGACCTTTACGACGCCGGCGCTCTGCCGCCCGATTTTGCACGGCGCGGATATCGTCATCCATTCGGCGACCAAGTTTTTGTGCGGCAACGGCACCGTGATGTGCGGCATCGCCGTCGACGCGGGCACCTTTAAATTTGAGGGGAACCCGCGTTTCCCGCAGTACAACAATCCTGACGTCAGCTATCACGGCATGGTGTTTGCCAAGGACTTTGGCAATGTGGGCTTTGCCGTCCGCCTGCGCGCACTGATTCTGCGCGACCTTGGCGCCTGCCTCTCGCCCTTTAACGCGTTTGTGTGCTTAAACGGCATCGAGACGCTGTCGCTGCGCATGAGAAAGCATTCTGAGAACGCGCTGGCGGTTGCGCGGCATCTGGCGCAGCACCCCGGCGTTGAATTTGTCAACTATCCGGGGCTTGAAAGCAGCCCCTACTACGCGCTGATGCAGAAATATCTGCCCAACGGCGCCGGCGGCGTCATGACCTTCGGGCTCAAGGGCGACCGCGAGACGGGCGCCAAGTTCATCGACTCGCTCGAGCTGTTGATGAATGTCGCCAATGTGGGCGACGCGCGCTCAATGGTCATCCACCCCGCGACCACGACCCACAGCCAGTTATCCGACGAGCAGCTCGTGCGCTCGGGCATCACCCCCCAGACCGTGCGCCTTTCGGTGGGCATTGAGGATGTCGCCGATATCTTGGACGATCTTGACGCCGCGATTGCGGCTGCCCAAAAATAACGACACAGGTGTGAACCGACATGATTTATATCACGGGAGATACCCACGGAGACCTCTCACGGTTTAAACAGTTCAAGAGCCTTTTTCCGAAATACCGGCACCATGTTCTGGTGTGCGGAGACTTTGGGTTTGTCTGGGATGGCTCTCAGGCGGAGAAAAAGCGGCTTAAAAAGCTTGAACAGCTCGACTGCAATATTCTGTTTGTCGAGGGCACACACGATAATCTGAGCCTGCTCTCAGACTGCCCGCTTGAGGAGTATTGTGGTGGCAGCGTACGACGCATTGCCAAAAACGTGTTTTGGATGCAGCGCGGAGAGCTGTTTGACCTCGAGGGTACCACCGTTTTTGCGATGGGTGGCGGCGAGAGCAGCGACGCCGACGAGCGCGAGGAGGGGGTCAACTGGTGGCGGGACGAGCTGCCCTCGGTCGCCGAGATTGAAGCGGCCCGACGCAAAATTGAAAGCTTGCAGGACGGCGTCGACATCGTGATCACCCACCACAACCCGCGTTTGGAACTGGGACTCATCGACGCGCAGCGGCAGACCGTCAACGTGTTGGGGGCGTTTTTGTCCGAGGTGGCCAAAACTGTCCGTTACCGGCACTGGTATTTCGGCATGGATCATGTGGATAAGACCATCTCGTCGCGCATGACGGCGGTGTTTGAAAAAATGCTGCGGTTTGAGCCGCAAAACTGAAAATATGTTAAAACGCCGGGCGGATGCTCGGCGTTTTTATATAATGGATTTTAAAGAAC
>DALYYK010000104.1:0-7888 GCA_031983305.1 Candidatus Fimivivens sp.
CCGATGGTGGAAATATCGGAGAAGTCGGAAACAAGCGCATAGCAGTGGAGGTTGAAGGTAAGGTTTATAAGGTCTTTGACCTCTGTCATATTTTCGTGTTCCGCAGCAGCATAGAAGGTATTCAGCTCATTCTTATCAAAGCTGTCCATCCTCTTGGCGAGGTACTGAACCTCATCGGCATTGACCAGCGTTCCCGCCAGGGCCTGCCAACCTCCGTGATCATTCTGAACCTCATCGACCAGGCACAGTTTTTCGGTTGTGATGCCGACGCCGAGTTCCTTCATCTTTTCCTGCAAATCCGGTTCAGAAGCAGGGAATTCAATGGACACCGTCCGGTAGGAGGGGGCATCATGCCTTCGCATCTTTATTTTCAGCACCGACTTTCCCCCTTTCTTTCTTTCGATGGATTTTCTCCATATCGGTTCTGAGGCAATTTCCTTCGGAGCTGTAACATACAAATCCGTGGGAGGGATAGGGGCAGTTACCGCAGCTTTTGAAAGGGCCGCGGGGCCGTTCAATTGGTGGTATCCTGCCAGCCGTCACGAGTGAGTCCGAATCGTAACAGGCGCTTCTCTTGTTTTTCTTGTACCGTATGAGCATGGTTCTCCTTTCCGAAAACGCAAAAAGAGCCGGAGAATAGAGACGTTTGCACGCCCCGGTTCTCCGGCTCTTGTATGTTCTCTTTTCTGTTATTAATGGATATAAAAAAGGGGCGCCACTTTACATGGACTGTTCCTGGGCAGTTTCAGGATCGATCTGTTGAAGCGATGCGATTTGTTCCCTGACATCCGGCAACAAGTCCTCGATCTGATTCTGGATACCGATGAGGTTTTTCTGGTCTGCCTGTGTCAGATCATACCCGGCGTCAAAAGTATCATTGATACTCTGGTAGATATCAAGAAGCTGGGCATCAGAAAAAAGGCGCTGTTTTTCAATCAAGCCGGAACGGATGGCAAAATCCGCTTTTGCAGCCGCATAGCCATCCAAATAATACTCTCCGCTCAGTACGCCTGTACCTTCGTAGTCCCGCCGCCATGTGGCAAACATATATCCGTATTCGGTTTTCCTGCCGGCAAAAACGGCACCGTTGAACTCTGCCAGCAGCCGGAAGTCCTCATCCAGTGCCGTGGCTTTCAAGAGTGGCGCCTTTTCTATCGCAGTCAGGTATTCACGGACTTCTTTGGAAAAGGGCGCTACCTTATGATATAGCTCGGCTGCTTCGGGAGAGCGGATGTCATCGGGGAAGATGCACATATCCCCACTGGGTTCCACATGGCAGGCAGACTGACCGTTTATCAGGATTGGCAGTGCGTTTCTTTCCGGCGGCGCAGTTTCAATATCATGCATTGCAAGGACACGGGAAAGCTCTGTGAAAAACTTCTTGATCATATGGATTTCCTCCTGTTCTGATGGTGAAACGCAAAAAGGGCGCTGAATTCAATCGGCTTTTCATCAGCCGTAAAATCAGCGCCCTTTGGCGGTTTCGTTTATTCAATTGATTTGTTTTTGGGCAGCGCCCTTTTTAACTTTGCTGTCCTCTCAAAAAGGGCGCCACAATTCATTTATCTGCTTGCGGGTTTGAGTCCTGTCAGAGTGAAGCTGTTACCCCAATAAATCTACAAAAAAAGGGCTTCCACTTTTCACAGTGAAAGCCCTCGAAAGGCTCGGATTTACTGGCTTTGTAAGCAATAAATCTTTTTTACCTTTTGTTTTTGGTGCCGGTGGTCGGACTCGAACCGACATGGTTTCCCGTACGATTTTGAGTCGTATGCGTCTGCCATTCCGCCACACCGGCACAGTTGTATTTCAAAATCGCTGCTCATTCGAGGCTTTCACAAAAGTAGAGAACAGCGATAGAGAACTCGAAAGAAGTTCATTTACAAGGATACACGAAAAAGTGCATAGAATCAAGGGCTTACATCAAACTGGATACCGATAAACAGGAATGAACCGAGCAGATTTTGAGTCGTTTGCGTCTGCCATTCCGCCACACCGGCACATTATTAGTTGCTGCAGTGCACAAATTGCACCGCCATACTAACACGAATGATATTATACAATAAAAATCTTCTAGTTGCAAGCATTTATTTTACTGAAAATGCCGAACGCAGCGGGTGCGTCCGGCAGATCATTCTTTTTCAGCAGCAGTATATCAGGCAAAAATATTGCTATTGTGCCCGCTCAAGGTCGCTGATCCGCCTTTCGAGCTGTGTAATACGCTCAAGCGCTTTTTGCAGATCGGCGGCAATGGGGTCAGGGGTGTGGGTGTGATCGAGCTTAGAGGGGTCAAGTTTCTCCCCCGCGACCCGCACCGTTCTAGCGGGCACACCTACTGCGGTGGAGCTTTCGGCTAAATCGTGGAGGAGTACGGCATTTGCGGCAATTTTACAATTATCCGCCACCGTTAACGGGCCAAGCACACGCGCGCCCGCGCCAATCATCACGTTGGAGCCAATTGTGGGATGTCTTTTGCCTTTTTCCTTGCCGGTACCGCCAAGGGTTACGCCCTGGTAGATGGTACAGTTATCGCCCACCTCCGCCGTCTCGCCAATGACGACACCGGAACCGTGGTCGATTAAAATGCCCCGGCCCATTTTTGCGCCGGGGTGAATTTCAACGCCGGTCAAAAAACGGGAGAGCTGCGAGATAAAGCGCGCGGCAAAATACATCTTGCGATTGTAAAGCCAGTGCGCGGGCCTGTGCAGTATAATGGCGTGCACGCCGGAATACAGCAGCAGCACTTCGATGGAATTTCTCGCTGCGGGGTCGCGTTCTTTAACAGCGCGAATGTCTTGTCTTATCCCTTCAAACACCGTAAAACCTCCTTCTTTTAATATTTAAAAAGATAACTTTCGTACTATATCATATTTTTATCGACAATGCAACAAATCTCTACTAAAACAGTGAAAGTTGCTGCTGATACGGCTGACAATAGCTGCGGATGATATCCTTCATATTATAAAGGATGCCCCTCTGGTCGCAAAGCGCGGTAAAATGCCGCCATAGTGCCGCAGCCTCAGGGCAGCGGCACTCATAGCTGTTGCCGTAACGCCGTACATAGCGGGCCTTGAGGTCTTCGCCGGGGAAAAGACGCTCCAACGCGTCCAGATACCAGTCGCGCTGATTTTGTCGCAGCGTGACGCCAAACGCGGGATAAATAAAACGCGCGCCGCTTTCGGCCGCTCGGTTGACAATACTCTCGATATTTTGGAGCGAATCTTCTAAAAACGGCAGCACCGGCATCAGAAGAATTCCGGCAAAGATATCAGCTCTTGAAAGCGCCTCTAAAGCAGCAAAGCGACGGGTACTGCTCGGCGCATATGGCTCAATCTTTTGGGCCAGCGCGTCGTCAAAGGTAGTTACCGTCAGCTTGCACAGCACCGGCGCATTGGCTCTGATCTCGCTGAGAATATCAATGTCCCGGGTAATTAAATCACTTTTGGTCGCAATGGCCACTCCGAATTGATAAGCGCTTAAAAGCTCAAGCGCGTGCCGGGTCAACAGCAGTTCCTTTTCAAGCGGATTGTAAGGGTCGCTCATTGCGCCGGTGGCTACTATGCCGGTCTTGACCTTGCGCCTTAAATCGTTGTTGATGAGGGCCAGCGCGTTTTCTTTGACCTTGACCGTCTCAAAATTATCGTCGCCATAGCAGGCGCTGCGGCTGTCGCAATAGATGCAGCCATGTGAACAGCCCCGGTAAATATTCATATTATATTCGCTGCCGAACCACTCGGTGCTTTTTGTGCGGGTCACAATTGTTTTAGCGGGTACGGTAATCAAGCTAACCACCCTTTTTGATTCGTTGTAATGCCTGAAAATCAAAGAGTTATACATGTTCTGTCTAAAAACCATGCCAAAGGGTTTTTAGCAATAAAATTATATGAGACGTGTTTTCCGCTTAAAAAGTAAAACCAATACGACACAGCCGGGTTGTTCTTAATAAATATCTTCACTTTTATCAGGATCTGTCTAAAGCTGATCGCGCATCAAAATATCGACCGCTTTATGCGCCGTTCGAGGCTTCAAATAGATCGGGGGTGCCGCTGTCAACACCGGCACCCCCTGTTTTGGCCGGACAGTTTACCGTCAGGCTTGCTTAGGTTTAGTGAATCTAAAATACGCCATCCATCGGCAATGCGCGAATTAAAATGTTTTAATAGTTGTCGCGCTTTTTTCTGGCAGCCTTGCGCACCACAATCACAATGCTGGCCACCACCGCGAGCAGCAGCAGTGCGGGAACAAGCCAGAAGGTGAAGCTTTCGTCATCGGCCAAGAGCTGCTTCCAGCCGGCGTCAAGCGCCTTATTTAACGCGTCGTCAAGCGGGACGAAATAAGCGGTTTTAGCCAGCACCTCCGCGGGCGGATAGGCGATCGGGTTGGCGGTAACCTCCTCGTCAAGCAGCTCCAGAGCGGCCACATTAGGGGTGGAATAACCGATATACTCACAATTGGCGGCGCCCACGACCGGCTCGCACATAAAGTTAATGTACATCTCGGCAGCTTCCTTCTGTTTGGCGCCCTTGGGAATGCACATGCCGTCGACAAAGATGTTGGTCCCCTCACGCGGAATCGCAGCGGCCAGCGCGGGATTCTCATCCATCATCGTGATGGCGTCGCCCGAATAATAGGGCGCGATGGCGGCCTCCCCGGCCCCCATCTTGTCAAAGATTTCGTCCATGACATAGGCCTGCACCACCGGCTTTTGTTCCTTTAAGAGCGCGGTAGCCTTATCAATCTGCTCCTGATTCTCGGGGTTGATGTCAAACCCAAGCTTTTTAAGCGCAATGCCGTAGGCGTCGCGGGGGTTGTTAAACATGAGGATGTTGCCCTTGTACTTCTCGTTCCAAAGCAGATCCCACGTTTCAACGTCGGTATCCTCCGACACAAGCTCGGTGTTGTAGATGAGCACCACCGTGCCCCAGGTGTAGGGAATCGAATGCGCGTTATCCGGGTCATAGTCCATGCCGAGCAACGCGGGGTCTATATTCTGGAGGTTGGGGATATTCTCCTTGTCGAGGGTTTCGAGCATATCCTCCTTGACCATGCGGCCGATCATATACTCGGAGGGAATGACAACGTCATAGCTCGAGCCGCCCGCGCGCAGCTTGGCGTAAAGCTCCTCGTTGGTCGCGTAAAAAGTGTAGTTGACCTTGATGCCGGTCAGCTCCTCAAACGCCTGATTGACGTCGAGCGAGTCGTCGGCACCGTCAGAAATATATTCGCCCCAATTATAAACGTTGATGCTGATATCCTGCCCTTTAAAGCGGGTGTAGTAGTCGGTGTCCAGCCCGGCAAACAGCTCGACGTTATCAAAGGCGAGTGCGGGCAGTGTACACAGCGCCGCCGTCAGCAGCGTAAGAAAAACCGCAAGCATTTTTTTCATCTATCTATCTCCGTTTCTTGTCGCTTTGTAAAGCGATTATTTACATTGGCCCTAATACGGCTTCTTCTCGGCCTCGCGCTTGGCGTCGAGATAATTGGAGGCAATCAGCACAAGCATGACCACGATAAATACGATTGTGGAAAGCGCGTTGATCTCGGGCGAGACCTTCTTACGGGTCATCGCGTAGATCGTAATCGGCAGCGTCGAGAAGGTGGTACCCGATACAAAATAGCTGATGATGAAATCATCGAGCGAGAAGGTAAAAGCCATCAGAAAACCCGAAATAATACCCGGCATAATCTCAGGGATGACCACCTTGACAAAAGCCATCGCGGGGTTGCAGCCCAAATCCAGCGCAGCGTTGTAAATATTTTTATCCATCTGGCGCAGCTTAGGCAGTACGTTTAAGATGACGTAGGGAATCGAAAAGGTGATATGCGCGAGTACGAGCGTCAAAAAGCCCATCTCGATCGGGATGCCGAGGCGGTCGCGCACAAAGACGAACAGCAGCATCAGCGAGACGCCGGTAACAATCTCAGGGTTGATAATCGGCATATAGGTGATGTTTAAAATCAGCGACTTGACCCAACGGTTCATCGCGTTGATGCCGATGGCTGCCAGCGTGCCGATAATCGTCGCGAAGACGGTGGAAATGACGGCGATAATCAGTGTGTTGGCCAACGACGACAAGATGACCTCGTTGGTGAACATCCGCTTATACCAGTCGAGCGTAAATCCGGTCCAGAGCGCGCGCGACTTCGAGGAGTTGAACGAAAAGACGATCAGTACCGCGATCGGCGCGTACAAAAAGGCCATGACGAGGCCGAGATAACCGCTGCCCAACAGCGATTGGCGTTTTCTCATATAATCATGCCCTCCTTATCCTCCTCGTTGAGCTGGTTGAGCATGCTCATGCAGAACAAAATGAGGATCATAAGGCCCAGCGAAATCGCGGCGCCCAGATTCGGGTTATAGGCGTTGCCCAAGAATTGCAGTTCAATTAAGTCGCCGATCATCATGTTAGAGCCGCCACCGAGCATGCGCGAGATGATAAAGGTTGAAACGGCGGGCACGAACACCATCGTAATGCCGGTCATAACGCCGGGCATCGACAGCGGCAGCACGACGTCTGAAAAGACGGTGCCGGACGACGCACCAAGATCCTGCGCGGCCTCAACAAGGCTGTTGTCGATCTTGGTCATCACCGAATAGAGCGGCAGAATCATAAACGGCAGGTAGTTATACACCATGCCCAGTACCACGGCCCCCTGCGTGTTGATCATCGCAAACGGGCCGACGCCGAACAGGCCGAACAGCTTGTTGATGATGCCGGTGTTCTCCAAG
Organism: Candidatus Fimivivens sp.; assembly: GCA_031983305.1. Lineage (GTDB taxonomy): Bacteria > Bacillota > Clostridia > Oscillospirales > Ruminococcaceae > Yanshouia. The sequence goes on from DALYYK010000104.1 coordinate 6,728, forward strand.
AGCGTCATCCACGCATAGGTGCGCAGCAGAAAGTTCATCCACATCGGCAGCATGACCAGCAGCAGGCAGCTTTTCTGGCGGTGGGGCGCCATGCGCGAGATCATATAGGAAAGCGGATAGGCGATAATCAAACAGATAACGGTGGCGATAAAGGCCAGCCAGATCGAGCGGAAGATGACCGCGACATATTCGCTGACCGCTGAAAGGTTCGCAAAAGTGAATTCGCCGTTCTCGGTCGTGAACGCAAAATAGGTCACAAGCATCAGCGGCACGACGGTGAACAGCACAATCCAGATCAGGTACGGGAAAGCGGTCAGCTTACTGCTTTTCATGGCCGTCCTCCGTGGCATCGGCCACGCGATCCTCCTCGCGGTCCATGATGTGGATGTCGTTGGGCAGAATGTTCATGCCGATAAGCTTGCCCGGCTCGGCTGCCAGCGTATTGTGGATCAGCCAGTGCTTACCCGCACCCTCGACAAGCATCTCGTAATGCACGCCCTTAAAGGTCACCGACGCGACGACGCCGGTCAGCATGCCTTCTTCAGCGTCGACAATCTTGATATCCTCGGGGCGCACGACGACGTCGACGAGTTGATCGGGGTCAAAGCCCACGTCGACGCACTCAAAGCTATTGCCCGCAAACTCGACGCAATAATCGCGGCGCATAATACCCGGAATGATGTTGCTCTCGCCGATAAAATCGGCCACAAAGGCGTTGATCGGTTCGTTGTAAATATCCTGCGGTGTGCCGATCTGCAAAATATCCCCCGCCCGCATAACGACCACGCGGTCGCTCATGGTGAGCGCCTCTTCCTGATCGTGGGTGACATAGACAAAGGTGATGCCGGTCGACTGCTGAATGCGCTTTAACTCGATCTGCATTTCCTTGCGCAGCTTGAGGTCGAGCGCGCCGAGCGGCTCGTCAAGCAGCAGCACCCGGGGGTGGTTGACCAGCGCGCGGGCAATGGCGACGCGCTGCTGCTGCCCGCCCGAAAGCTGGTTGATATTGCGGCGCTCAAAGCCCTTAAGCCCCACCAGATCGAGCATTTCCTTGACCTTGGCGCGGCGCTCGGGCTGCGGAATCTTTTTGATTTTAAGTCCGAACTCCACGTTCTCAAACACGTTGAGATGCGGAAACAGCGCGTAGCGCTGAAAAACGGT
>DALYYK010000105.1:0-7867 GCA_031983305.1 Candidatus Fimivivens sp.
TTGCCCGCCTCATCTGTTTCGGTGCTTGTGCGTTCCTCATAGGTAACGAAGCAGTCCACAAAACGGGTATGGTCCTTGCGGGAGGGACTGTCCGCGCCGAAATACAGCGCATAAAAAATTGCCTTGACTCTTATCGAATCAAGGCTGTCGCCCCCCTCCATTTGGTTGTTAGCTCTAGCGATGGCGCCGTCCAACAGCGTGAAGCTGTGCCGCATATCTTGGATATAACCGTGATAGCTCTCCGGTACGGTGCCGGAAATGCTGCTGCCGTTAAAGCATAAATCTACCGCCGCGTTGTTGTGGTCTGCAGTACCGGAGAGCAATCCGCAGATAAGCACCAGCAACAGGATAAGCGGCGACAGGATTGCGGCTATCATCCATCCGATGGTTTTTCGGATACGTTCATCCGAGAGCACGGCAGCGGCAGCTTTCGCAACAGCCGCAACGGTTGCAGGGTCTCCCATGTTTTTTTACCATCCTCCTGAATTTCACTCGCCATCATAGCATCCGCAGGGCATATCATTCTCAGGGAACAGCGCACACATGGCAGTCTGATTTTTGTCCGCCTCCACAAAATCCTCCCAAGCCCAATCGCGTCCAAGCCCTTTTACCGTAATGAGGTTAGGCTTGGCGCTCCGTTCAATGGAGATAGCGCGTTCATACAAATCCCGGTGCTTATGGTACAGGGTTCTGATTTCACGCCGCTTCATGGAGGGGCAGAAAAAGCAGGAGGATTTGCCGGGCAGCGGCAAGCCCTCCTGCTCAATAGTGTTGATGCAGTCCTCACGGTACCAGCCCCAATCGATGAGCGGGTACACCTTTTGATACTTTTTGTCCTGAATATCATAGACAAAGGCATGGGCTCTGCGGTGTTCCTCACCGGCGTCAAAGCCGATGTATTTTGTGACGCGCCCACCCTGTGCCCACACCTCTTGACAGGGCATATAGTGATTGCAGAACTTATCCTGCGGCGCGATCTTGTGCTTGAGGGAGCATTTCTTATACCCGTAGGCGATGGCCGGCAGGGTGCCGGAGCGCAGACATTCCTGCTCCAAGGTGAGGCGGTCGCCGTTTACATCGGTATATTTCACCACGGTGATTTCCGGCATCCCATGCTCGGTGAGCCAGCGGTTCATGATGGGAAGATACGCATAGGTGTGCGCCTGTTCGCCGCCCGTATCGGAAAACAGAATTAAATCGACAGGGATGTTTCTTTGGTGCATCCCGATCAGCATGGCTGTGGAGTTTGTTCCGCCACCGTATCCGACAATGTTCATCGCCCACCCGCCTTACCGAACAGCTTCTCCTTATAGGCGGGCGCGTGGACCATCAGGTTGTAGCGCTCGTTGCCACATTTATAAAGGCAGACACCGCGCTGCGGATACCGAATAAGGTTGAATTCAGATTCCTCCAGCTGCAAGGTGTCCATGTAAAAATGCTTGTCGACGGCGCCCGCGTTGAACAGAAACTGATGAGGCGGGATGGCGAAGAGCGGCTTGGTCATCTCCCGAATACCTTCTTGATTAAAGTCCTCCAAATTCTGACTGGCTAAAATCATGGCGGAGTCCTTCTTGCGGACGCGCTTCAGGGTGTTGCGGATATATTCGATGATGGTCGTTCCGACAGCAATATTATCCGACAGCCAGATATACAGCTCATCCAGTGCCGCCACCGTGTTACCCACAGTCAGCAGCTGGTCCGACATGTAGGAAAGGATATTGAACAGCATCGCCCCGCGGACATTCCTGCTGGCCTGCAAAAGCCCCTTGACGCCGAAAACGACGAAGCGGGAATCGGTGATGTTGCTGTGGCCGTTAAAGAATTTACTCTCCGCGCCCCGGCACATCGAGTGCAAGCCCAGCAGGATTTCGCGCAGCAATTCAGCGGTGTACAGCTGATAGCCGCCCTCGTCAAAGCTCTTGTACGCCTGTTCGATCAAGCTGTAAAGGTCGGAGAGAATGGGGTAATCCTCCGGCCCCATTTGGCCGAAATTGCTGCTGTCGCTGACGCCCCATTGCGCATACAGCCTGCCGATCATGATTTCAATGGTGTCGATATGGCGGTCGTCAAAGTCCTTGTAGGCCCGAAAAAAGTCCTTGAGAAAACTCGTATGTTGGGACAGGCGTGTGGATCGGCGGAAGGCCTCGGGCGCATCAATGTCCTCCGGGCTGCCGCCGTCATCCCAGCACTTGGGCTCTAATGGATTGATGCGGTACTGCCCGCTCATCAGATCCATGAAGCAGCCGCCCACGGCTGCGCACATATCCCGCTGCTCATGCTCGGCATCCAATGTGATGATGGATTTGCCCGCCTCCAAGAGATTCAGGAGCAGCAGCTTCATCAGATAGGATTTTCCCTGACCGCTGTTGCCAAGAATCAGAATGCTGGCGGAGGTCTTGTCGTCGTCGCGCTTATCAAAGTCCACCAGCACATTGCTGCCGAACTTATCCCGACCGATGTAAAATCCGTGGGGATCGGTCTTACCCGAATATTGCGATAGGTAAGTCTTTGAAGTAATCTCCGACTTTTCCCCCGCTTAGCACCGTGCATGAGATTTTCATCTCACACGGCGCCCCATCAATATTTACCTATTTTCATTAGATTTCTAAATTACCAACTGAAACTCTCAATTGATTTAGTCGCTTAAAATCAATAGCTTGTCTGGTAAGGATTTGAATGTATTTTTCTATGGTGGCTTGCTCTGTTGCATGAATGAGCTTGTGTGCATATCCCGACACAAAGACTAAATTTTTGTAGATATCCTTGCCCTTGTGTTGCTGCGGGATTTTATGATGAACCTCCATATTGGATATTTCGAGTGCTTCACCAGTGGTAAAGCACTTGCCATTTTGTGCGACGTAAAGGGAAATGCGATTGTCATTGAACTCCGCACTTTCTCCAAAAACAGGATTTTTCATGAGGTAATACACAATTTCAGTGTTGATACTGCTGAGATTATCGTGTATCACTTTTCGTCCTGCCTGCGTATAATTGCAGATATCTTGGTTCATCCCCATTGCCTTTTTATTGGATATATGGACAATTGGAAACAGTGCGATTTCGTGCACAAATATAGGGGACTTATCATAATCACCATAGTATTTTTGATAGGTTTTGCTTTTCTTACCCTTTTTGCTACAGATTCTTTTTGTTCTGCATTTGAGGCTCTTGTTGACTGAATAGGCTATTTTGCAAAAATCAAGATTGACATTGGTTGCCACACTATAATAATTGTGAGCACCCAAGACCGCCGCATTGTAATTCATCACGCCGGCTATGGTGGTTTCTTTTTGCATACTCTTGATTTTGCTCTTTAGATTTTCTTTACACTTTTTAACCGATTTTTCAGTCATATACGATTTGACTGCGTATTGTTTTCCTCGTTTCCAAAGCTTCAACCTTATGCCCAAAAACTCTGAATAGTGTCTTTTAAGGTTTACTATTTTTGATTTCTCGGGGCTTATTTCTAATCCCAATCTTTCGCTTAACCACTGTTTGGTGGCTATGAACAGCTTGTTGGCGGCATCACGTTTTTTTGCAAAAAAGCTTGAAATCATCGGCATATCGGACGATATATACTTCTTTCAGCTTTGTACCCTTGAGGGCTTTCAGCTTGTTGCTTTGATATGCGTATTCCTTAACCGTCTTTTTGTTATCCCACTGATTGGCAATCCACCAATCGAGTTCATTCAGCACAATATTTGAGAGCAGGGGGCTTAGTATGCCGCCCTGTGGAACACCTTTTGCCGGTACTCCTATCCCTTTGATTTCAGCCTTTAGCATTTTCGAGAGGACACACAGTAGATTTTTATCTCGAATGCCCAGCGCCCACATCTGCTTTAATAATTTTGCATGATTCACGTTATCAAAGAAACCCTTAATATCAATGTCAACGACGTACTGAAAATTGTGCCGGTTTGTCAAAAACATTGTCCGTGCTATCGCATGATGGGTGCTGCGGTTTGGTCTGAATCCATAGCTGTGTTTGTAGAATTGTGCTTCACAAATTGGCTCTAATACCTGCTTGATACATTGCTGTATCAGCCTGTCCTCGATAGTTGGTATGCCGAGTGGTCGTAATGCGCCATTGTATTTTTCGATTTCTACCCTGCGAACGGAATGTGGAGTGAAGCTATCCAATCTGGCTCTAACGTAGGCCACGAGCCGCCAAGGTTCTTTATCTCCAACATCAATAATGTTATTTTTGTTCGTTCCGCTTGTTTTACTGCCTTTGTTTTTCTTGATATTTCGGTAGGCAAGCAGGATATTCTGTTCACTTCTAATGATTTCTAACAGATTGGTAAAGCTGTGGTTTTGTTTTGCTTTGGAGTAGAGGTCATCAAAAACAGCCTGTGTATCGTAGTATTCGTTGTTTCTGATTGTTTGCTTTTTCTTGAGTTTTCCAGTCGTCATAAGTCGGCCACCTCCAATATTGAAGATTGCCTCTTTTAGTCACACATCAGAACCTTATGCAGTTTAACTGTTTAGACTAATGATTTACTGTGAATATTGACTGGTGGCTATCCCTCTGCCGTTTGTTATCACGGTTTCATCGGTACTATGCCACCACTTTCATCAACATAAAAGCGAGTTATATCTTACGGTTTTCCTCGCTAACGCTTCATTGAGATTAAGCTCTCCACGTTGTTGACTTACCACGTTCCGATAATCCTATCTATACATATATCCTTAGGTTTCCTCTATAAGCCTGTTTGTTAGAGTGTTTTACCACTTTATGCCGCCTGTAACGGCATAGGGAGTTTCATATCAACTAATCTTACTAATCCCCACAAACCTTGCACGATGGCAAGTATAGCCTTTCGGCTAATTCCCGTTTTAGACCCGTACATTCAAGGATTTGTCATTTGCTGACTGTAATCAGCAGACATTCTAACCATAGATATTTTGTAGACCCCCGACCTATCATACACTTGACCACCTCTGGTTCACCGTTCCTCAGCATTATCTGTTAGGGTGTACTCTCAGCCGACTTCAGCGAGCTCTATGACATTTTGCACTTAATTGCAGCTACACCACTCGCAGGTCTTAGGGAGGCGTTTCAAGGCGTTACCCTATCATTCCACCTATCGAATTATCAGTTCTCCTAAACTGAACTTTTTACGCTCTTTGTTTAGTGCCTAACCTTTTCAGTTAGGAACGTGTCGCACAATTGAAGGGGTAGAGGTTTGCCACCGAGCTGGCCGGCAGGACGCGCTCATACTGGCTGCCAAAGGCATTGTGTCCGGCCGGTCCTACGGCGCGAAAGCCCGTCTGTTGGCGCAGCAGCAGCCGATCCACATTGAGTTTCGAGCGCACCAGCTCGGTCAGCACGTCGGTCTGGAGCAGCTTGAGCGTGTCGAGGTCGCGGGCGGTCAGCTCGATATAAACCGCGCAGTGCAGCAGCGGCTCTCGGTTGCGATGCATGGCGCTCACGAGCGTCACCACATCCTGCAAATTGCTCTCGGCCGTGACGGTCTGTTGCAAATCGTTGGTATTGGAACGCGCCATGCGGTTCTTGTTGGCGGCATTGTGGATGATCTTCTTTTCCTCGTTGGGCGTCACCTGCCTTGTGTAGATGCGCAGGGTGACACCGTCCTTTTCTCCAAGATGGCGTAGGATCGCCTGCTCATCGGTGCTGGTGGGGTATTCGCGCAGCGCCCAAACGCAGCGGAAGGTGTTGCCGCAGATGAAATGATCGGCGTTGAATTTGATGATCCCCGGCGCGATCATGTCGAGGAAATCCTTTATCCTCGGCTCCACAGTCGATGAATCCGCTTTCTTTTTTCTGGTTTTAGGCATGATACCTCCTGTTTAGCCGTGGGAGGCTCCATGCCTTTTGGCCGCAAGGGATCTCCCTACGGCCATTGATTAATTTTACTTAGTCCCCGAGAATGATCCAGCGTTCGCCGTCAAAATCCTCGTATGTTTCGGTGGTGACATTCTGCTCGTAGTAGACGCCCAAAAGCCTTTTGAGGTCGGACTCTCCGGCGCGACGCGCGGTGAAGCCCTGATCCTTGAGGCTCTTTTCGATGCGGGAGAGGTAGGGCTGAACATCCCTCTCCTTCTCGCCCCGCAGACGGATGATGATTAAAAACTCTCGCGCCGTTGCCATCTGCACCTGCATGCGGTCGAGGGCGGTCATGTCCTGCTCCAGCAGCTTGCGGATGGCAGGGTTCTGCTCGGACGCCATGCGGCTGCGCAGATACGCTTTGTTGTCCTCAAAATTCTCGCGGCTGTTGAGGCAAAGCATCTCTATTTCGGCAATGCCCTTGAGGACATTCATCAGCGCGTAAATGCGTGCCCTGATGCTGTCGCCGGACAGCACGCTGATGTTGGTGGGTTTGATCATAAAAAATACCAGCTCACCGTGCGGGGTCACCAGGCTGTGGCCTGTGATATCCTCGATGCCGATGAGCTGGCGGGTGGAGGCTTTTTCCCGTTCTGCCTGTTTCTTTTTTCTGTTTATATGCGTACCCTCCATTCGTAGGTCTGATTACCGAAGAAGAAAGCGGCGGCGTAACGGATAAAGTCAAGGATGCTCACGCCCTCAAAGCGAATGGATAGAAAAGCATAGGCCACCGTCAGGACGAGGGGCAGCATAAAGCTCAACTGTGTAAGTGCAAACACCGCAAGCAGGCACCCAACGCCGATGATGCCGATGTCGCGCAGCTCCCACAGCCAGAGCGTGGCCTTGGATTTTAAATGCTCGGGATAGATGTACATATAAGCGTTTCCTCCTGTTCTGCATAGAGCTTTCTCAAAAAATAAGCGATACCCCGTAGAACAAAGTCCACACAGGGTATCGCGACGCTGTTGCCAAGCGCTTTATATCGGGCGCTGTCCGAAGCGCCGGGAATGTCGGTCCAGCCATCGGGGAAGCCTTGGAGCCGCTCGCACTCCAGCGGCGTGAGCCTGCGAATGAGGTTTCTTCCATTCTCTTTTACAAGGTTTTCACTGCCGCCTCCATTGTCTCCACCTTGGGCACGCAGGGTAGCACAACCTTCCGCATAGCTCCCATATTGGGATTGCCCGAATATCTCAATATGACAAATGAGATCGGTAGCATCCTTGTGTTGTCTCGCGCTTTGTGTGGCCACCACATCATTTCGAGCAAACTCGTCGCTCCGCTGACGGCTAAACACCGCGTGGTGGTCACTGGTCGTAATGGTATAGCTGATGTCTGCCTGACACCCCAACCCATTGCCGCCGTTTTGCGGCTGCCGGTCAATGGCATTGCCGGCAATGCAAAGGGTTTCCTGAAAGTCGGGGCCGCCCACCAACGAGACATTGTTGCCACCGGTCCCCATGCGGGCAGATATAGTGGGCGCTACTTTGGGGGAAGCGGTGTAACGGGCGTCTAGCCCGTGATTTTCAAACAGCAGCCCTGCCGGATTCCTTCCACCGCCGCCGTCCGCTCCGGCAAGGGTCGGCGCCACACCCAGTGATTCAAACACTCGGCTTTGCCGGGTATCCCAACCGTCCAGGCAGCTTATTTTGGGTGCTACCAGAGGCGGGTGACCGCCCATGTCAGCGCGGAGCGTGGGTGACACTTCTTCAGAAATATCCATACGCTCACCGCCCTGGTCATTTAAGCAGACCAAGGGTTCCGCAATAAAGGTTTGCTGTTTTGTGCCCGGTTGGGCGCCAAGCGCACCCGCAATATCATGCAAATCACGGATCTCGTCCCTCTGGTTGGCGGCAAATGCAACGGCTGCCTTTTTTTCTGACTGGGTCAGGCAAGCCCCGCCTGTATCATCAGCGCATCCTTGAGCTGCGGCGGCAGCTCCTTCCCTCTGGCTTCGGCTCTGCGTAGGATACCCAAACAGGCCGTCTTGCTTAAATAATATTTCGAATGCGGTTGTGCCTC
>DALYYK010000106.1:0-3446 GCA_031983305.1 Candidatus Fimivivens sp.
CCGAGAATAGAAATGGCCACGATGAGCGTTAAGATTTTTTTCATATACCCCACACTTTTCTTCAATCTTTTATCTGATATGTTTTATTTTAATATATTTTGCGTTTTTTATTCTGATGATCATAACAACTATGACTCAGCAAGGGGAGGCCTATTTAAAGGCCATTGATATTGATGGCTTTTAAATAGGCCTAATCTCGTATGTTGTGAGTCATAAGTCTTATAACTTCCATTATTACGGCGCACGGACAAACACTACCTCTCCCCCTCGCTATATACTATGCAGACGCTGCATTATTGATATTTAGTCCAGTAATTTATTTCTAGTGCAATATTTAATACCGAACATCTCTTCTATTTCATATATTTAACTAAACTTTTAAATTAAAGCCAATAAAATAAATTCTACAAAATTTTAGCTTTTCATACGCTAATCTAGAAATGTCGGCGTTAAGCTGTGGATTGAAATGGTATGAAATATTTGCATTAGGCAGCGGTTCATTTTGGGTTTCTAAAATCTGAAACCTGACTAAGAAGCAGGTAAATTTCTTATCGAAATTTACCTGCTTCTCCTTTGACTGTTACTCTAATAAAAGATAACTACAAATTGCTTTTAGAATACAGTTGAATCACACCGTCAAAAGTGCTTCACATTTGACAATGCCGCCTCTCCCCTTCTCCTTGCCCATTGCCATTCTCCTTCACCAACAGTATAATATTTCTAATCGGAATTTGAATCGAGAACGGAGGTCTCCCCCATGAAGGGACGTTCCAGCGGTATTTTGCTCCCTGTTTTCTCGCTCCCCGGCGATTATGGCATTGGCACACTGGGGAAAAGCGCCCTGCAATTTGTCGATTTTCTGGCGGGAGCTGGCCAAAGGGTCTGGCAGATCCTCCCCTTGGTGCCGTCGGGGAGTGGGAATTCTCCCTATATGTCCCCTTCCGCGTTTGCTGGGAATCCTCTGCTGCTGGATTTGGAGGCGCTCGCGGCACTGGGCTTGCTTACACCCGAGGAGCTCGCGACCGCGCGCTTTTCCAACCCCGACCGCGTGGACTACGACTGGCTGCGTAAAAACCGCTATCCGCTGTTAAAAAAGGCTTGGTCGCGAGACAGCGATACCGGCGCGCGCGATGCTTTTCTGGCACAGCAGGCCGCATGGCTGTCCGACCACGCGCTTTTCTATGCATTAAGCCGGCATTTCGGCTGCCCGCTCGATGGCTGGCCCGACAAGGCCGCCCGCCTGCGCGAACCGGCCGCGCTTGTGCAATACCGCGCCCAACTCGCCGAGGAAATTGATTTTGAGGTCTTTTTGCAATACCACTTTTTCCGTCAGTGGGGCGAACTCAGGCGCTATGCCAAAGCGCGGGGCGTTGCGATCATGGGCGATATCCCGATCTATGTCTCCGCTGACAGCGCGCAGGTCTGGGCCGATCCGACGCTTTTTCAGCTCGACGAGAATCTGACCCCCACCCGTGTGGCGGGCGTTCCGCCCGACGCGTTTTCGCACCAGGGGCAGCACTGGGGCAACCCGCTCTATGATTGGGATCATCAATCAAACGCGCTCTTTCAATGGTGGGCGGGACGGCTCAAAAATTCCGCGCTGCTTTACGACATGGTGCGTATTGATCATTTTCGCGGCTTTCACACCTACTGGTCGATTCCGGCCAATGCTCAAAGCGCAATGGACGGCCATTGGGAAAAGGGGCCCGGCCAGCCGCTCGTGGATTTTTTATTAGCACAGGTGCCCGAGCTGGCGCTAATCGCGGAGGATCTGGGCGATCTCGACGCGGAGGCCTATGATTTTATTCTCAACTCGGGTCTGCCCGGTATGCGGGTGTTGGTCTATGCCTTCGACCAGACCGATAACCCCTACCTACCGCACAACTGCCCTGTCGACTCGGTCGTCTACACCGGCACCCACGACACCCCCACCTTTGTGCAGTGGCTGTTTTCTGAGGCGAGTCCCGAGGCCCGCGCCTATGCCTTCGATTATCTGCGGCTGCGGCTCGAAGAGGGCTTCGGCTGGGGGGGCGTCTATGGCGCGTGGAGTGCCCCCAGCCGTCTGGCCATCGCTCCGTTGCAGGATGTTCTGGGTCTGGGAGCCGATGCTCGGGTCAACTTCCCCGGTACGATGGGAGCAGCAAACTGGTCGTGGCGCGTTCGGGCGGACGCCCTAAATCCCGAGGTCACCCAGCGCCTGAGAAAGATCACGCAGGTCTACCGGCGGGGATAAGCCGTTTGATAAATATTTTCAACCCCCCAAGATTATGTGCTTTGCACCCTTACGCGGGCGATTATTGTGCTATAATAGCCACAAGACGGCTATTATACGCTTAATTTAAAGGTCCGCCTACGGCGATGGCCCATTATATCATTTGCTTGGCGCTCATGGTATAATAAGCGATCATGATGCGGGCATTACCCGATCCGTTGCCGATAACAAATAAAAAGGAGCTGTTCATATGATCACCTATCAGGATGTTCTGGCCGCACAACAAAGAATCGCCCCCTATATCACCCATACGCCGCTGCTGCGTGTTCCGGCCCTTGACGCCGTGCTGGGCTGTCAGGTTTATCTCAAACCTGAGAATCTTCAAATAACCGGCTCGTTTAAGATTCGGGGCGCCACGAACGCCATGCTCTGCCTGACTGACGCGCAGAAACAAAACGGCGTTGTCTGCTGCTCGAGCGGCAACCACGCGCAGGGGGTAGCTTGCGCCGCAAAGCTGTTGGGAATCGATGCCGTCATTGTCATGCCCGAAAACGTCAATCCGGTCAAGCTGGCTGGCACAAAATCCTATGGGGCAAGGGTGCTGCTGGCGGGTACGCGCTCGAGCGAGCGCGACGCCAAAGCCGACGAGCTGGTACGGCAGGAGGGACGGACGCTGATTCATCCTTACGCCAACGATTACGTCCGCGCGGGTCAGGGCACCGCTGCGATTGAGATTTTGCAGGATGCGCCGGACATCGACACCATCGTCGTGCCGGTAGGGGGCGGCGGCCTGCTCTCAGGCATTGCGACCGCGGCCAAGGCTGTACGCCCCGGCATTCGCATCGTCGGCGCCGAGCCAGCGGGCGCGCCGCGATACAGCGTCAGCCGCGAGGCTAAGCGCCCGGTGTGGCTGGAGCAGGTCGATACGATTGCCGACGGCACCCGCACCGACCATGCCGACCCCGACAATTTTGAGATGATTGAGCATCTGGTGGATACGCTGGTCGCCGTCACCGACGACGATATCCGCGCCGCCATGAAGCTGACGGCCCTCTCCGCCCGGGTGGTGGCGGAGCCCTCGTCTTCGATGCCGGTCGCCGCTGCGCTTTCTAAAAAGCTGGCGGTTCGCCCCGACGAAAAGGTCTGCTTTGTCATTTCGGGCGGTAATATCGACCCCGTGCTTTTGAAAGAAGTGCTCTAACACCTGAATACGCTTTTTAATAGGGCCCACCGT
>DALYYK010000106.1:3456-7809 GCA_031983305.1 Candidatus Fimivivens sp.
AATAAAAACGGTGGGCCTTTGCATATCGTCAAACAACCTGAGAATCGATGCCAGATTGGCCTGGATTTTTGTGCACACCCAGACAGAGGACGCAGGCAGGCTGGCGCCCGTCTATAACGACAACGCGGCGAGGCGAAAAACAGATCGCTAAACAAGTTGAATTTCAGGTTGGTTAATTATAGTCGAAGACCTGTGCGTTGCATGCAGCGCACAGGTCTTCTGATACCCAAACCCGTTAGCCGATCTTTTCTAGAACATCGCTGTTTAAAAACTCGGCGGGTATATTCTTTTTGATGATGCCCGACAAATAGGAAACTGAAAAATGGCCGTGCCACTGCTTCATGCCGTGCTGGCTGACAAACGCGTCGGTATAGTTGGCAAACGGATAGATGCGCACATTCTGACGCCCGGTCGTGTCGTACTGCGTGACAACCGGAATCATTTTGGCCCGAGTAATCGCTGTCTCTCCCGTTTTGGGGTCCTTTTCAATATCCAGATCGAGGACGCCGCCCAGCATATTCTGCGGGTCGAGCATGCTCGAGATAAAGTTACCCAGCGAATAGACAACCAATGTGCGTTTACCGCTTTGGCCGGTGCGCCATTCCATGGGTTGCAGCGTGTGCGAATGGTGCCCGAGCACCAGATCGACGCCCCAATCAGCAAACATCTGTGAAAGCTCAAGCTGATTGTCGTTGGTATTGTTGCTGTTCTCAGTACCCCAGTGAATCGACACCACCACAAAATCGCTGTTGGCGCGGGCCAATGCCACCTGCTGCTTCATCAGTTCATATTCATCCGAGCGGATAAAGCGCAGCGGCGTCTCGGCAGGCAGCTTGAGCCCATTCGTGTGCTCGGTGATCGGCACAAATCCGATCTTGATACCCTCTTTTTCAATGATCAGTGGGCGCTGCATATCCTCTTCGGTGCGCCACGCCCCCATGGAGAGCACCGGCTGGGCGTCCCAATAGTCCATTGAGGCGATCAGCCCGGTCTCCCCCATGTCAAACATGTGGTTGTTGGCCATGCATATGACGTTAAAACCCATATCGACCAGCTTGTTGCCCACCGCCTCGGGCGAGTTAAACTGCGGGTAGCCCGAAAGCGGCGCGGCACTTTCGGCAATCAGCGATTCCTGATTGATGAAATTGACATCCGCGTCTTTAAACATTCCGGCAACATATTGATAGGGCGGGTCAAAATCAAACCCGTTGCCGCCGGTGCGCGCCGCCGCCTGTTTGTAGATGTTGTCGTGTATTAAATTGTCGCCCGCCGCCATAAAATGCAGCTTTGAGGGCTCGGGTTCCGGCTCCGGCTCGGGCTGCGGCGCGGGCACTTCAGGAACCGATACCTGCGTCGATTCAGAAGCGGCTCCACCCTTATAAAAACCGGATATATCCAGATGCGCCGTCGCCCAAAACAACCCGATGGCCGAGAGCGAAAGCAACAGCACCAGTGCCGTCAGTTGCAGTACCCCTGTCTTTTTCATCGATTCCCTCCAAATATCCCGATCCGCACAAACACAAGCCCCCGGCAATGCGCGGGCTTGGCATAGCAGACCGTTCTTACGACAAACAGCCGTATTTTAGATCGTCACACGTCATCATGGCTTTTATTCTACCACAAAAGTGTCGGTTTTCCATCCGATTATTGCCGATAAATTCAATTTTATAAGGATAACCTGCAAAAAGCATAAATTAGATTTTGCTCACAATATAGGTAGCACGACCCGCAGGCGATACGAGGCGAAAAGTGTACCCGCCCTTTAGGCCATCACAGCCATAAATAAAACGCTCCGTCCTGTCGGCGGCAACTGGCCGCAAACAGGGCGGAGCATCTCTTCGTTGGATTTAAGGCGTCACCGCAGCATGCGCCCTTCGTAGCCCATGCGCAGCGAAATCTGCTGCGCAGCGTCGAGCAAAAACGGCAGCTTCTCGTAGATATGTTCGTCGGTCATGCGGGTGATCGGGCCGCTGACGCTTAAGCCCGCGATGATATTACCGGTGTAGTCATAGATCGGCGCGGCGACGCACCGGGCACCCGGCTCATACTCCTCGTTGTCAAACGCGTAGCCCTGCGCCCGAACCTTATCTAGCTCGGCAAACAGGCGGCTGGGCTCGGTGATCGTGTGGTCGGTGAGCGACGGCAGCCCCTTGGCCGCGACATATTGCTGAAGCTGCTGCTGGCTGTAGTTGAGCAACAAAAGCTTGCCCACCGCCGTACAGTGCATTGGCGAGACATTGCCGACGCGGCGGGTGGTCATCAAAAGCTGGCGCGGGCCGCTGATCGCCTCAATATAGACGACCATCATATTATGCTCTTCGGCGACGTTGGCCGACTCGGAGAAGATATGCGCAATTGAGCGCAGATAGGGCGAACAGATGTTGCGGATATTTTTGCGGCTCGAGACATTGGCCGCCACAGCGCAGATCTTGTAGGTGAGCGAATACCGCCCGGTGTCGGAATCCTGCACCACATAGCCGCTTTTTTGCAGCGTGGCAATATAGCGCAGCGCCGTGCTCTCGTTCATCCCGACCAAACGAGAAATATCCTGCAAGCGTATCGGTTCATCCTGCTCGGACATGCGCTCTAAAATTGCCAGCATTTTCTCGGAAGACTGATTGGAACGCGTGGTTTTGTCGGTTCCCATGTTTCTTTTCATATGGCATGCCTCCTTTAAATTAACGCCAATTGCTTGGCTTTATTGTGGTTACATCAAGGGGGAAAATAACCGCAGCACTGCGCTGACCAGCCGCAACACCCAGCCGGCGTTCATCTGCCGGCTATCGGCGCTGATGGGTTCGCAAAGCGCCAGCGTGCTTAAAAAATCCGCGCGGATATCGCACACCGCCTGCGTGCGTGCCATCCACACCCCACACTCAAAATGCAGATAAAAGCTACGGTAGTCGAGATTGATGGTGCCGACCGTGGCCACCTCGTCGTCGGCCACAAAGGTTTTGGCATGGATAAAGCCGGGCGTATATTCGTAGATTTTAACGCCGCCGCGCACCAGCTGCGCATAATAGGCGCGGGTAACCATGTGCACATACCATTTGTCGCCCCGATGCGGCGTGATGATGCGGACATCCACACCGTTTTTAGCGGCCAGCAGCAGCGCCGTCACCGTCTCGTTATCGACAATTAAGTAGGGCGTGCAGATATAGACATATTCTTCGGCACGGTTGATGATGTTGAGATAGACCATTTCGCCGACCTGCTCGCCATCGAGCGGCGAATCGGAATAGGGCTGGACGATGCCGTTGGGCAGTGCCCCCACCACCGGCGGCGCGCGGTAAAGCTCAATTTGCGTATCCTCGCCGGTGACGGCATCCCATATCGAAAGGAACATCGCCGTCAGGCTCCAAACCGCTTCTCCGGTCAGCTCAATAGCGGCATCCTTCCAATGGCCGAAGCGGTTGACGGCGTTGATATATTCGTCGGCGATGTTCACGCCGCCCATAAACCCAACTTGTCCATCTATAACGAGAATCTTGCGGTGGTCGCGGTTGTTCATCAGCAGCGTCACCACCGGAATCAACGGATTAAATTCGATGCATTGAATGCCCTTTTGGCGCAGCACCTCAAAATAATGATCCGGCAACGTCATCAGGCAGCCAAAGCTGTCGTAGATGACCCGAACCTCGACACCCGCTTTCGCCTTACGCTCGAGCACCTCTAAAATGCTGTTCCACATAACGCCTTCATCAATGATAAAATATTCAAGAAAAATATAGTGTTCCGCACGCTCAATCGCATGAAGCATCGCTTCAAACTTGCTTTCGCCCGGCGTCAGGTAACGCGTCTGGGTGCGGCAGTAGGCCGGATAGCCGGCGCTAAGCAAATAGCGCGACTGGTTTTGCAGCGACTGCGGCAGCGTTTTGAGCAGCGTCTGCGTTTCGGCGGTCTGCGCTTCTTTAAGATTGATGCGCTCCTCCACCCGGCGCATACGGGCCGACAGACTTTTGCTCAGATGCGTGTTCCCAAAGATCAGATAAAACAACCCGCCGAAAAGCGGAAACATCATAATGGGGATGATCCAAGCCAATTTATAAGAGGGGTTAACCTCCTTATTAACCACCACGAGCGTCACCACTGCCGAGAGCAGCATAAAAACGCCGTACATGGCGGCAAAATAGCGCGAAAGCCTGAGGATGAACAGCAACAGAATCAAAATCTGCCCCGCCACCAATATCGAAACGATCAGCGCGCGTGAAAACAACAGTTTTTTTAGCCTTCTAATCCCTTTGTCCAAACCATCACCTTCATTTGACGAAAGCTTGCAACATATTTTCATCATTATACCGCTAAATCCGCAATTTTTCAATGGATAATACAATTCTATTTTAATATTTTAAA
>DALYYK010000107.1:0-7803 GCA_031983305.1 Candidatus Fimivivens sp.
TCATCAGAGCTAAGCCCGAGAAGCTTTCCCTGTGTAGTTACATCGTCGCTGCTCGTATCTTTGAGTGTCAATGTGCCATCAACGGTGAGAATTGTAAAGAATTCATTTAATAGCTCTGCGAGGATGTTATTCCCATTTAAGTCAAGAACCGCTTTTTTGCTAGCATCAATGGTTAAAGTGTCGGTTATGTATATTTCATCGCTTTGCAGCTGAATGTACGCTGCTCCGCTTTCAAGACCATTGGCGTAAGCGACCGCATCGACGAGGGTACCTGTGTTTGCCCAGTCGTCGGGTGCCGAGCCATCAGCCTTTGCCACGCCCCAGACGGCCTCACCCATAGGCACACCCAGCAGCGCCATGGTGGTAAGAGATGCTGAAAGGCCGTACTCCCCCGAAAGCATGCGGTTAACCGCATCATAAATCTCAAGCACTTCAGCGTACTCGGCAAGCACCGTTTCGTCCTCGCGCTCGGCGGGGGAAAGTTCGGTAAACTCCTCATACCGTGCCCGTATCGGAGAAAAAGCCTTCTCAAAGTTTTCTTCAAGACGCGTCATAGTCGCTATCTGCTCTTCAGTTGCATCCGGCTGCTCAGCCGCCTGACGCGCGATCAGATACAACCGACAAAGTGAAAGCACCTCCTCGCCCGGCACGCCGGAGTCCAGGGTTACCGAAGGGTTGCCTGGCACGCCGGAATCAAGGGTGGCCAAAGTGCCGGAGTCAAGGGTGCCCAAAAAGTCGTCTGCCGCCGTGGCAAACACCGCCGGGGGCAGCATTGAGAGTACCAGACAAAGGGTCAGCAGGATGCTTAAAAACCGTCTTTTCATTTGCACGTAACCTCCATGCTTTTTGTGATTTCTCGTAGTTTGCCGTCGTCCGCCAGACCGGGATAGCGCATCAACGTCATTCGCTCTATAAATAATTGCAGCGCACCTGTTAGCGTCTGCTCCATTGAGATACCAAGATCATCCGATACGGTTTTGTAGGCCGCTTCCAGTTCGTCACTTAAAAGGATGCCGTATCGCGTCATGTTCGCTTCCTCCTTTAAACCGCTTTGGATAATAACACACGCCCACCTCCAGCGCGCGGGGCTTGTCCTGGTGGAAATCTGCATAGACGCAGTACCAGCAAGTGCCTTTAAGCGCGCCGCCCCGCGGGGTAAAGGCCGGACAGCTTTGTTCGGGCCACACATTGCCATCCCGGTTTGGGGCGTTAAGGGGTTGATCCTCCCATCGCCGGGCTGTTTCGCTCATAAAAAATCGCTCCCTCCTGTTTCGTGCATTCCTGCGGGCAGGATAGCATGAAACGCAAGGGAGCGCGCATAAAATACTTAAAAGATGCGTTTTTCTACTTAATGTTAGCACAAACGCCAAAATTAACTATTGACAACCGAAAACCACCTGTTCTCAAACGAGCAGTCTCACCTTAAAAGTACCATTTTCTGCTGCGTAAAAAATTTCGCCTCCGGTTTCCTCCACAAAGGCGCGGACGCTCTCGCTGCCCCTGCCGTGACCCTCCTCCTTGGCGACGGGATAACCGTTTTCATCCAGCGCCACGTCGCCGGAATAGGGGTTTTCCACTTCTAATATAAGCTGTCCTGTGAAGACAGCTCTGGCACGAAGATAGCGTTCCCGGTCGGGGTCAAGCTTTTCGCAGGCGTGGATGGCGTTCTCCATCAGGTTGGATACCATCATCGACAGGGCCAGCTCTGGGCAGGGTGGCTTTTCAGGAATATCCAGCCGAAGGTCGCAGCGGATACCCCGCTGGGCGGCCATCGCCGCGTAATAGCTCACAGCAGCCCCCACCGCAATGTTGTCGCAGTAGCGGGCAGGCTTTTGCGGCAGGACGGCGGTTTGCTGTTCAATAAGGGCCGCAGCCTTTTCAGTCTGTCCGTTTTTAATCAACTCCAACAGGGCGGCGTTTAAGTGCCGCTGGTCGTGCTGGACGACGCTCATCTGCCGCACGGATTCATCCATGATAGAAAGGCGCTGTTTCATCGTTTCGCCGGACAGCTGAAGCAAGGCTTTGTCCTGTTCCAGACGGTACTCTTTCCGTAGATTGTCGAGACAGTGGAACACTGAGGCATAAGCCGTCAGCGTAAGGGCAATGATGAGCAGCAACGGCATCGCCTGTTCGGTCAGTGTAACCACGATGTCGTCGCTAGCAATCACAAAGTAAGTAAAAGTGGCCCAAACAGTCAGCGCCACATAAAAAAACACATTCCAGTGCTCCACCATCTGGCGGTAGAGCGGACGTATCTTAAACCGTAGTAACCAGTAGAAGAACAGGAACAGCACCAGCCGGATCATCACATTGGTGTAAGCTGGGTATGGTAGAGACCGTGAAACAATAAAGCTAAAAATAATCACAATGTCGCTGACGTTTTGGATGGTGATATAGCTGAACAGCCACTGCATGAAAGTGTCCTTAAAGAGCGGTTTCACGGCAAAGCACAGTGCGGCAAACAATACCGTGTCGATTTTCGCAAGCAGGGTTAGGTTCCCACTAAGATAGCAGAATATGGCTGTGCCCAAGTCGGCGCACAGCACACCCAGCATGGCGAGTCGGGTCACCCGCTTGCCATACCTCGGTTGGAGCAGCGAGAGCATCAGCACAACGTTCCCGGTGGTGGAAACGATAGCACGCAAAAGATCCACAAAAAACGACTCCATTACTTGACCTCCCCAGACAGCCGATAGTTGAGATAGGCGTCCCGCACGGAAGCATACTGCTTGGCCGACACCGGTACAAACCTACCCTCACGCAGCGTAAAGCCCTCGCGGGTTAGCTTTTCCACCCGGTTCATGTTTATGGCAAAGGAAATATGGGGAGAAAGGAAACGCTCGTCCCGCAGAAGCGGCGTGATATGCTCGGCAAAGCTCACGGAGAGGGTGGTGGTTTCCACCTGTTCTCCGCCCAACAGCGTGTAGAGCACGGCATGACTTTTGTATTCGCAGCAGGCGATCTGTCCGGCGGCCAGGGTACGCAGTCCGTTTCTGGTTTTGACGGTGACAGCAGCCTCATTGCCGAAGTCTACCTTGGAGACAGCCAGCTCCAGCGCGGAAAACAGCATTTCCTTCTGGACGGGCTTGACCAGATAGTGCAGAGGGTTGACTGCGTAGGCTTCCAGCGCGTAACCCGGCTCGGTGGTGATGTAGATGATCTGCGCCTCACGGCTGACCCGGCGGATGCTCCGCCCCACCTCCAGCCCGCTGACCATCGGCATCACCATGTCCAGCAGATAAATGTGGAAAGTCTCGGTCTCACAGGCGGTGAGCAGCGCGTCCGAGTGGGAGAACTGCCGAATGTCAGGGGAAAGTTTCTGTGTTTCTATGTATTCTTGGGTGAAGCCCCTCAGCAATGCAAGCTGATCGGGCATATCGTCGCAAATAGCGATGCGCAGCATGGCAGATCTCCTCTTGCTGTATATCAAAATATAAAAGGACAATTTTTTTTATTTTACTCCAATGTTTGCATATTTTCAACAACCAGCCTCACACGAAACTTTCTTGCACTTTACAATCAACTGATTCTAGAAGCAACATTTATGTCAAACAACCTGTGAAGTATGCTCTTCATATAAACCAAGTCGCCAAGGTTTTGCTAATATTGATATGACCTACCGTTGTGCGAGCTGCGCATTATTGATATGATCTACCAGTACGGACTAAATTTGAACTGCTCATTATGTTTATAACCCAAAATTGACATCAGCTTGTGCTGATGTCAATTTTGCATCTAAGAAAATAGGTGTTTTCAAATTCGCAATTGTTTGGGATTTTGGTCAGTGATAAAAGCCAATCACTGACTCTGCGGGCTGAATTAGTTAAACATGTTTTCGTCCTCCGTTTTGCTAATATTGCAGCCTGTGCCAGACAGCCACAGTGGACTGTCGGCGGCAAGCAGCCTGCCTGCTTGCTGCCTTAATTAGCAAAAAGCTCTTTTTGCGCGGACTGTCACAGCGGAACGTGGAATAGCGGAGCGCCGCGATACAGATGCGGGCGAGCATATGCCGCGAAAGCTGCTTGACCGGACGGAAGAAAAGTTTTAGGACGAGGACGCAAAAAAGTTTGCACTAAAACACAGCTTGAATTATAATGGTGAAAAATGTAAAAGGAGCAATAATAATGCCGGACGGATTCGCGGAGCTAATCAGGAATTCTTTTATGTCAGGCTTGATTACTGGCATACTTATTTTTTTGAAGGCTGCATGGCCGTACATATTGTTTCTTATAGCGCTTTCAGTACTTTACAGAACAATTCGTAAAATACATAGACGGAGGCGCATATAAGAAACTGAAATTATGATTTTGCTTAACGACCTAATAGAGACGTTTTTAGAGGCTATTTCCCGACACCCTTGGTATTGTTTAGCAACGCTTGCAGGATTTTTCTTTCGTGTAGCAGTAGAAACGAGTAATTATTTGTATATAGAGCAGCGCATACAAAAGGTAATCAAAAATATCGCTAACCTTATGCTTCTTACAGTTCTTTGGGGAGGGAGCAACCAAAATACGCTGACTGAGAACGCCGAAGTACTTTTACTTGTAATAACAATGGCATACATATTTTACAGTCTGACACAATCATCAGCTTCTTTAAGTGGTCATAAAGAAAACGCATTAATGATTTTAAAAAATCTTGCAATAACATTTTTATCCTTTCAGCCACCTTTGAAAGCGCTTATTGGAACACCAATAACGATTGGGATAGCATATGTTTTTTATAGATTTTTGGACGAAAAGCAAAGTGATTTCATTGAAATTGTAATGCTTTGCTTCGAGGGTATCGCTATCTCCGTTATGATGGCCAATAGTTCTATGAACGCACTTATTACCGTAACGGTATATGTGTTTTTTGTTGAAACAGTGTTATATTCAATTAATTATCTTGTAAAGGATTTTTTATCATCATACTATGGCGAAAATGATAACTAATCGATCCAAATTATATTACGCTTAATATCATATACATAGATGCAACTATCCCCTGTAACTGTTCTTTGAAACTTCAAGTAAGAATTATTACTTTCAATCAATAAAAGGTTTGACCTCATAGCATGTAAAAATAAAATACATAATTTCGGAGAAGCGATAAGCAAAACATTCGTATATATTGTCGCTTTATAGGCAGCTATTGAGCTTCCTAAAAATACGCCTCTAAGAACGCTACGAAAAATTTCACCCAACGGCTCAGTTAAAAAAAACCGGCTGACGATAAACAGAAGAAGAATTATTATGTCAATTGCCAAATAAGCAACCGCAATGTTATACCGTCCATACCGCTTTCCAAAGATAAGAATACCGTTCCACTTATAATCCTCATGCTTAGTTTTCATTTTAATCACTCTTTCTTTTATGTCATTTGAGTGCAAACCCATCGCATGCCCTACGTGCCTGAAGCTTACTGCCGGCTGGTCGCTTTTTATATTCACAGTAATAACCATAGGAAAGGTTGCGGCATTTGTCGCAGCTCCCACAGTTACCGGACGCTTTGCGTTCGGTCTTTCTTTTTACGTGCTCCTTGTGAAAGCCATAGGGAAGGGAGTAAGTGCTCATAGCGAAAATCCTCTCATATTCAATTATTTCATCTAGCTATACTTAGCAGCCAACCAGGCTGTGCTGCTGGCAGCGGATTCAGGGGGACTATCCCCCTCTGTCCCATTGAAAATCAGGTTGCTTTTTCATATAGCTTGTTCTATCGCAAGATTTTCAACAGGCCATTCACCCCCGCACCCGCAGGGGCAACGCGGCCTATGGCCGCGCATCTTCTTAGTGTGTAATCTTTTTTATTGTCTTTGAGTGACGTGCTACGGATTAACAAGGTGTATAATCCCAGGTGCCTACGGCGGTAAAAGGGAACCCCCGAACGCCCCCTACGGCGATGTAGGGGGCTAACCCACCCCTCGAAAGCCTTGTACGTGAATTCTACCGCCTTCTGATACGGGATCGGCGAAGCCTCCGCTCCTTTGGTGGAACAGGAAATGGCTTTCTCCCCCCCTGACATAAAAAGCAACAGCTAATTATGTCAGGGGAAGAATCGTATACAAGGTTCGCTCCCCCGGAGCCAACGAGGTATCCGTATTCCTCCGCGCATTACTGCGCGGCACGTTCAAACGGTCAAGGTCTGTTCTAAAACACCGTAGGCGCATCACACGCCATTCACGTGCCCCCCCTGCACCGTTAGGCACACACAGGACGGCAAGAGCTGCACTAAGCAGCTCAACATCTTAAAAGGGCTAAGCAGGTCTAACCTGCGACACACGGTTGATTAGGCCGCCCGGTTGTATTTACTTGATACTTCCGCTCAACAAGGTTATTTGTTCACGCGCATATGCTCTGCGCGGCTCATGGGGCGTCCCCTGCGTATTCTGTTATAAGGGCATCGTTTTTGGGTGCACTTTAACAGACCGTCACGACTATGCTTTTTCAGAAAAGCTGTCGTGCAGTCAGGTGCGAATATCACTTTATCACAACCTAATATGTAATTTTCAAGGCTAGTCTCCTTGCCGGTAACCACTGACACCAGCGATCACCGGCAAGCCGACAAGCGGCTTTGCCTTGCTTGAATGGTGTCAGCTAAATACGTCGGCGAAATTGTAGCCGTCAAACTCGGCGTCGCTCACAACGTGCAGCTTGGCCAAGGAACTTCTGGTAGCCTCTGCGGCAAGCTCGTCGCCCATGTAGGGTAATTCCTCAGTTAGCGACATAATCATCGCCTGACGCCCATTCTCGGGTTGGTATGCGCCCATGAGGGCCAGTTCTTCTAATGTAAAGCAAACTTTCATTTTACATTCTCCTTATCTTTCATTATGCGCTTTAACGGTGCGGCCGACGTGCCGCTCAGTGTTGCGCTGCACGCTCTCTACCTTGGCCATTTCCAGCTTGTCCTTTAAAATACGCGGGGGCTGCTGGCTCTGCTTATCCGCTAACGCTCTATTCCTTTCCACTATGGCATTTACAGCCTTCATATCATCCTTCCATGCCTTATCCCATTTATCTACTAATGCTTGGTCGGCCGGAGAAAGGCCTTCACGCCACTTTCGCATTTTGGGGTTGTAAGTTTCACACACCCATTTATCGTAAAGTTTATCTTGATGCGCACGCTGCGCCAGAATTTCCGAAACCTCTCGCCAGTTGCTGGTGTTAATAATTTCAGCCGTGCTGGTATCAATCCAAGCCAGCGTGTTTTGTCCCTTATCGGAGGTATCGTTGTAAGGTTCAAGCCCGACCGCAATCATTTTCATAGTTAAATCGACCTGATGCGCACGTTCCAGCTTAATAATCTCAAATTCAGTGCTGTCAATAATTTGCAAAGCACCATTTTGAATTACACTTAGCGACTGCTCCAGCACCTCCAGTTGGACGCTTCCACTCCAGCCAGCGACATAGCCGAAAGAATATTGAGATGAATCGATACCGAAGTGCTGGCAAACGACATAGGCTACACTTTCAGCCTGCACCTCAAAGGCTTGCCGATCACGCTCGGGGCCGGTCTTGCTGCTGTGAAGTAGCGCGTGCGCGATCTCATGTACCGCCGTTTTTACGGCCTGCTCCTGGCTCAACCCCTCGCGGATCACGATGCGGTGCGCCTCGTAATCGCAGTACCCATTAACTGACGCCCGCACGATCGGCTCAAAAGCAATTTGATAGGGCGAGACTTCCCGCAGCGCCGACATCAGACGCTCGTATTCGCCTACCTCCCCGGTGAGCCGGTGCGCCAGCGCCGGCAGTTCCTTACCGCTGGTCTGAGTGATGTCAAAGACGTAGGTTACTTTAAACGCCATCCGCTGCTCTTCTTTTTTCA
>DALYYK010000108.1:0-7758 GCA_031983305.1 Candidatus Fimivivens sp.
CATGGCTGCCGCGCCGGGTGAGCAGCGCGAGGATGGCCGCCTGTATCACGGCGTCGAGGCCGTCGATCTTGCCGCTGGCCACCCGGTTATTGATCAGATCGAGCTGCCACGTCTTGGATGGCTGCTCGACGATCTCATACTCAGGGAGTGTTATCTGCGGCAGCATCGGCAATCACCTCCCGTGCGTTGTTGTAGGCCCGGATGCGGTCCAACAGGATGTATTGCTGCCCGGACGATCCGGGGCGGCAGAGCAGCAGCACGCCGTCCCCGGCGGCCAGCGGCTCACGCAGCGTCACTGGCTCGGTGAGCGCCTCGGTACCGCCGCCGTGCTTATGCTTGAGATCGAGCGTCAGTCCGATGCAGTTGTCGGTGATATAGAGGTTTTTGGCGGTCAGCGGCAGCCGGTTTTCCAACATGACGCACAGCGGAGCGGTGGATGTCACCACCCCGGTCATAAAGCCGCCGCGCCCGCTCGCGTCAAGATAATTTTTGATCAGCCTCTTGCACTGATCCACATTTACAAAGCCCATGCGCGGGTTTAAACCTCCTTTAAACGATCCTTAATTTGACTTTAACGGTGTGGCCGTTGCTGGCAAAAACGTGCCGGGCCTCGGTGCAGAGCAGATACTTTTGCAGGCCGACCTCCGGGATGCTTACGCAAATGACATTACCCGCCCGGATCGACCGGTCGCCGATGGCGTCAAGCTCCAGCGTCTGGCCGATGCGGTTTTTAAGCGCCAGCAGCACGTTGGCCTTTTGCTTGATCTGCTCGGGGTTTAGGCCGTCGTCGACCTTTTCATAGTACTGGAGCAGGCCCCAGCTTTTAATGGTGTTGCTGTCCTTTGCGACGTAGACCTCCCGCTTGCCGGCGGTCTTGTTGTCGCGCACGAGCTTGATTGTGTTGTAGGTGTCGTCGAGGCTCTTGGTGTAGCTATAGCCGGTGAGCAGGCTGTCGGGCGCGAGGATTAAATCGGTCAGGGCATTGTTGATGTTGCGCAGCACCACCGCGCCCGCAGCATCCTTGAAATAATACAAAGCCCCGGCGCCGCGCGTGGTCTGACGCACACAGTCAACCAGCATGTCGAGCAGCTGCTTGCTGTCGTAGGTCAGCGGGCCGAGCGGGTAGCCGGTGGCCTCCAGCGCGCCGACTGTCAGGCCGTATTCGGTGCAGACCTGCCGCAGGATCGCGTCCAGCGTGAGGTTATCAAACGCCTTGCTGTCGGTGGCCTTGAGATATTTGATTTGATCGTGCGCCGTGACGGCGACCGTTTTGGCCTCCTTGGCCGTGGTGTTAAAGATATACCCCTTGTGGTAAGCGGCGCCGTCGTGGCGGACCAGCACGGCGTTGCCCATCTGCAGATCAACCAAGCCGGCTGCCGCGGTAAAGCTGCAGCTGCCGGCCTGATTGATGCGGTCAATGATCTCGGTCTGGCCGACAATGCCGGAGATATCATACGCGCTGCCGTCCGGGCGGGATAAGAGCACTTCAAAGCTCATCGCGGCACCTCCTTATGGCAGTGTCAGCACTTGGCCGCCGTAGATGGTGTACTTAGGCGTGCCGGCGGCGTTGTTTTTGGCGTCCATGAGCGCCTTGTTAAGCGCGTAGATCTCCGGGTATCGGTTGCCGTTGCCGAGCTGGCTGTGCGCGATGCCCCACAGGCTGTCACCGACGCGCACGGTGTAGGTCTTAGCCGTGGAGGCGGTGGAGGTCACCGCGCCGAGCACCGCCGTCTTGGGCGTGGGGGATGCCAGCCGCCGGATCGACGGCGCGCGGTACTCCATGAGGGATAAGCTGTAATAGCAGTCCTCGGTCTCGCCGGCGCGGCGGCTGGGAACAAAGCGCTCGATGCTGCAGCGCAGGTTGATATCGACGCCGTCGCCGGTGATCACCAGCCGCACCGGCTTGGATCGCTTAAACCGACCGAGCAGGTAATCGACATAATAGTCGGGGTCGCGCGGGTTGCTGACCGACACCCAGCTGTAATGAGAGGCCGGAAAGATGCTATCGATGCTGATGGCCGTCAGTTTGCGCTTGCCCATCAGCGTGACCTCGCCGATATCGACCACCTCCAGCCGCTGGTTGTTGGCCGTGTAGGTCAGCTTAATATCGTCAAAGGGGTTGACCGGCAGCTGCTTGCCATCGATATAGGTCTTAATCATCCGAACACGACCTCCTCCAGATCAGACATACCGGCGTCGATCTCGTCCTGTGTCTCGCGCTCGATCTGACTGCGGATGTCCGACCAGTTTTCGCCGTTTCGGACGTCGGCACTGACCTTGACGCCGCCGCGGTAATTGATGTAGTAGATGTTGGTGTTGGCGTTCGCCGCGGCCTGCATCAGCTCGGAGTCCTCGCGGGAAAGCTGCAGCCCGACGCCGGTTTCGACCGAGCCGAGCACCCGCACCTCGGCGATGTCGTTGAGATACTCCAAGCTCTCGCGGGTGATGTCCACCTTGCCGCTGGCGACCTTGACCGACGGAAATGTCGTGCCGGAAAGCCAGTCGTTAAGCTTTGTATCATCTGCTGCCGCGCCTTGCTGCGCCTCTTTTTCTGCGGCTTCAGCGCGCCAACGGTCAGCGTCGGTCTGTAACTGGCGCTCACGTCCTGCCGCTTTTTCGGCGACAGCCATCTGAGCCGCTGCCAGCTGGGCGTTGCGCGCCTCGCGCTTGGCCTGCTCGGTGATCGCCGCCTCGGTGCCAAAACTGACGCTATCGACAATGTCGATGCTGACGCCGGGGATACGGTTGGCAAACTCAATCAGCCGGTTGATGCGATCGATTGCGCCGTTGACCAGATCCTCCAGCGTGAGGAGTACGTCCTCCTTAGTCTCGGAAAACTTGTTGGCTATGGCCACACCGACACCGGCGAAAAATACGGGAACAGAATCAAAAAAATTAAGCACATCGTTCCACGCGCCAACAACACCGATCCTAAAATCAAGATTGTTTTGCCATAGGCGGTACAACCACACGCTCAACGCCACCAGCGCGGCAATGACGGCCACGATGACTATTACCACCCACGTCATGGGGTTGGCCAGCATCGCGGTGTTGAGGCCCCACTGTGCGGCTGCTGTGGCCCATAAGGTAGCTGCGGTTACTCCTTGGGCGGTTTGGTGCGCTTTTTCCACAATAGTGGATAACGCGACTACCCCCCTATAAACGGTGTAGGCTATGGTAAGCCCGGACACCGCAGTAGCTATCCCCCACAATACCGGCTCCACCGCACCCCAATTGTCGTGCAGTATCAGATACACGCTGCCGGCGGTCTCACCGAGCCAGAGCACGCCGCTGACAATAGCAGTGATGCTGTCCGAGATGGCGTCAAGCGCCTGAGCACCCTCCACCGTCTGTAGCCAGTCATCCATCGCCTGCAGCTTTGATACAAGGATATCCACGCCCTCGCCGGGTTGGGCAAGGCTGTCCATAATCTGGCTGGTGACATTACCGAGCGCTGTTTTAGCTTGACCGTAGGACACCGGCATGGAGGTAAATTGCGCATCAATTGCAGCAGACTGTGCCATGATAGCGCTGACAACCGTCTCGGTGGTGAGTTGGCCATCCTGCGCCATTTCGCGGAGCTGGCCTTTGGTGACGCCCAGCGATGTGGCCATCATCTCGGCCAGCACCGAGCCGTTTTCCATGATACTGTTAAATTCTTCACCGCGCAGGACGCCGGACGCGATGCCCTGTGAGAGCTGCGTTAGTGCGGATTTAGCCTCCATTGCCGACGCGCCGGACACGATCAGCCCCTTGTTAAGCGTCGCGGCAAAGGCCAGCGCCTTATTGTTGTCATCCCTGAAATAGTCCTGACGGCCCATGCGGGCGACCAATTCGGCGGTGGCCTCGTACTCGGAGCGGGTATCTCTGGCGACCCGCATGACCTGAGCTTCCAGCTGTTCCTGCGTCCGCAGGCCGTCGTTGATGATAGCCAACCGAGCGTCGGCTGACACACGGGCATCCGACGTATCGCCAAAGCGGTCGAGCACGCTGACGGCTTGGCCAATCAGCTCTATGCCCTGATTGGCCACAATAATAGCTTTAGATAAGCCGCCAAAGCTATCGCCCAGCCGGTTGACCGCCGCGACCTGCTGCGGTACGCGATTTAGCTCCTCGTTAAAACCGTCCAGCGCGTGATTAGTCAGTGCAATATCCCGCCGAATATCGGCAAAATCGTCTGCAAGGTCGAGATTACCGGAGGCGCGGTTGATATTTTCCATTGTGTCGACCATCCGCTCCATTGCCAGCACGGAATTGCTGATGATGCGGGTAAATTGGTCTTGCATCTTCATGGTGGATGTTATATTACCCATACCGCCATCACCTCCATCTGCGCTGTGCGGCTTTCATTCGGCGCGCTTCTTCCCGGTCGCGTTTGATCTTTTCATCTATAAAAGTAAAAATAACGACCTGCTCCGCGCGGGGCAGGCCCATCCACTCGGAGGGGAAACGCCTCAGTTTATGCAGTATGTAATACGCATAGCAGGTTTCGGCGTCACCCTCCGCTAGGAGTTTTTTACCGTATCCATCCCCGCTGCCAGTTTTTCAATGTCAAACCCGTTGATTTCGGTTACGAGTTGCTGCAGGGCAGTCATCTCGCCGGGCAGCAGAATTTTGCCGAGCAGAGCCTCCGCACCGACAACGCTGTGATCTTTCTGCAGCTCGGCGTTCTTGAGGTCGGGATAAACAACCGAGGCGGCAGCAAGCATCTTGTTGTATCGTGCGCTGTTAAAATTGGTGGTCATGCGGCCCTTGAACAGGTTTTTGCTGGTACAGGCGTCCTTGATAGCGGCATGCTCGTCCTCAGTGATGGCGCGCAGCTCCCACAGTTCCGGTTCTCCCGTATTTTCGTCGATGAACCGATTACTGATAACTGCCTTAACATTTTCTGGCATCTTGGCAGATTCACGGAAAAAAGCTTTAAAAGACATTGTTTAAATCCCCCTTAAACAGATTTAAATTTTTCGGGCATCTCGACGCCGTCAAAAGTAAAGGGCATCTCCTGCTCGAGCAGGGCGTCCTCATTGTTGAGCAGCGCAATGGTGATTTCATCCAGATTGCAGCCAGTGAGAATTTTAACCTCGCGACCATAGCGGGCATCCTCATTGGTGACTTGGATGTTAAAATACACGTCCTCACCCCCAGAAGTGTACTGCAAAAAAATCTCCTTAAAAGCGCTGGTTATCTCTTTGATGCCCAGCGTGCCGGCCCCCGACCATGAGGCCGTCTTTTTGCCGACCGACCGTTTGCCGGCGGTGCGGACGTCGACCTTATTTTTCGTGATCTTTCCCTCAATCTTGTTGAGGTAGAACAGCACGATGTTTTGAGAGCCGACCGTGATATAGGCTGTGCCGGAGTTGGCCAGAATCGCATCATCTTGCCGCATCTCGACGCTGGCCGGAATCGTAAATTCAGACATGGTTTATTCCTCCTATCCTTCGACGGTGACGGAATTATAAAACGTCTCCATGACGTCGGCCGGGCGCAGGACATAATCGACAACGACCGCGTCGAGCAGCTCGCCCTTGCGGATGACAATGTCATCCGACACAACGTCCTGTATGGCGCGTTGGGCCTCCAGCTCTCTAAAACGTGCCAGTACCCGTGCCTTAAAGAGCGCGCGCCCGTTTTCGTCGTTGCTGATTTTGCCCTTAAAATAGGTATTGGCGATGCTGTTGATGTCCTTGCAGACGGTAAACAGCGTACGGATGACCTTGTTTTTGGACAGCGCGTAGGTCTTAGTCTCGCTTAAGGTCACCAGCGTGTTGATGTCCTTTTGGATGGTCGCTCTGGCGCGGCCCGAATCGGGCGGCAAAAACACCAGCTGCCCTGATCTAGCCAGATCGGCCTGCTCGGTGATCGTGTAGCGGGTGTCGACATCTACCGAGCCGATGTAATCGGCGTTGGTCAAGCTCTCTTTGAGGGCGCAGGCGGCGGTAGCGGCGGCCACATATGCCGTAGCCTGTACATTGGATACAGCGGTGCCGTCCTCGAGGATGACGCCGTTCTTGACGCTGATGACACCCTCAAAGTCGGCGGCATAATCGGCAACCACCACTTGGATATACTTGCCCTCGTCGCCGACGAGGCGCTTGCAGTAGGCGGTGTAGAGCGCCTTGATCTCCACGCCGGCAAACGGGCAGGCCAGCGCATCAAAGTCGTAGGTCTCAAACGCCTCCAGCGCCGCCACATGGTCGGACAGCGTCACAGTGCCGTCAGCGCCGCCGGTGAGCTTGACGCCGACGTTGGCCGACAGCGCGCCGGTACCCGCAAAGGTGACATAGGCGTTGGCCGTCAGCCCGGCAATGTCGGTGACGGTCTGCCGGTCGACCTCATCGGTGTCGAGCCATGTGATAACGTGATAGCTGTCCGACTCGCCGGCGACCGCCGCGACCGACACCGTCAGTCGGTTGCCGTAGGCGCCGGCATACAGCGCGGTGGCCGTCAGCCCGCCGATGGTGGCCGCCGCTTCGCCGCCCTGATTAAGCCGGTAGAGCAGCAGCGTGGTTGCCTTTTTGGCCGCCTCGCGGATCAGCAGGCTGTCGGCGGGATGCCGGGCCAAGAGCGCCACCGCCTCGGCGGCGGTCAAACGCAGGACTTTGTGCGGCGCCAACCACGGGAAGATGATCGGCAGCGCCACGGTGCCGCGGTCGCCGGTCACCGAGGGGACAGCGCCCTTGCCGACGTAGTTGATATACACGCCGGGCAGCACTTTATTTTGGTTGACCCAATTGCCTCCTGCCATATTAGGAGACCTCCTTGCTTAGATATTTTTTGACGAGCGCCGCGGCCTGTGCCTCGGTATACTCGATGTCGGGCTGCAAAACAACGGTGAGCACATCGCGCTGCAGCCCGCGCGACGTGCGGATCAGCTCGCGCCCGGCAAAAGCGGGCGCCTCTTTGGCTTTGCTCATTTAAGCTCCTCCTTGTCGATGCTGACACTGCCGATCTTGACGGCATCGTCAACAGGTCTAATGCTCACGCTAAATTGGCATAGATCGTGCATCACGCCATCCCTGCCGTCGTCGGTGCGGCGGTGGTTGGAGAGCTGCAGCCGCACCTTGCCATTGATATTGGTGACGCGGATCATCAACAGATTGTAGACGCCGTTAAGCTCCCTGCGGCGTTGCGGGATGTTGCGCGGCGGGGCGACATAGGTGATATCCAGCGTGCCGGATATGCTGCGCCCGCCAAAAGGGGCCGCCGTGCTGGTGACGCCGCCGGCAAAGCCGATTAAAAAAAAGCGCTCCGGCACATCCGCGAGAATCTCGTCCACAAAGATCGGCACCCCCGGCACGGCATTGCGGATGCCTACCGAGAGGGTGTCCAAAATATCGTTAAGCACATCCATTACTGCAGGCTCCTTTCAATGTCCTTAAAAATCCGTGCTGCGGCAGCGTCCAGCTCGCGCTGGGCTTTTTGCTCCGAGTCGGTCATGACAAAGGCACCCTTGACGTAGGATTTGACCAGCTTGATAGTCACGCCCCACTTGCCGGCGTACTTGCCCGACTTGACCTCACGCGCGGGTTTGCCGTAGACACTTTGCCCGGGCGACAGCTCGATAAAGACCAAGCGCCCCGGCGTCTGGCGGTGGCCGTACTCCCAATAAGGCGCGTACTCAGCGGTATTAAACACCTCCGAGTAGAGGCCGTCCGCCATCCGGTGTACCCCGCTGCGATCCCATCGGTTGCGCAGCGTGGGGGAATCGGGGCTGATGCCCACCGGCGTATTTTTTTTACAGCGCGTGAGATGCCGATC
>DALYYK010000109.1:0-7749 GCA_031983305.1 Candidatus Fimivivens sp.
GGCGTATTTCTCGTCGAGGATCAAGCGCCAGCGAAGGAGACTGTATTATGAATTCCCCAATCATTCTTTTAATACTCGGCATGGCTGTTGTAACCTACATCCCCCGCGCGCTGCCCGCCGTGATTATTGACCGGCTAAAATTCAACCCCCAGGTCGAAAAGTTTTTGCGGCTGATTCCTTACACCGCTATGGCGGCCTTGATTTTCCCGGGCATTATGTCGGTGGACAGCAACCGCGCCGAAATCGGTCTTGTGGGCGGTGCGGTCGCCGGTATTTTGGCATGGCTCAAATGTCCGGTCATTGTCTGCGTTGTGGCTGCGATTGCGGCGGATATGCTGCTGTATTCGGTCATGTGACCTCGTGCGCCTTGCTCTGCTGCCTGTAGTACTTATAATAGTGTTTCGCCTAAAGATAAATTGCGCCCCGATGGGTTAGACCGTATGACATACGTGCGTCTAACCCATCGGGGCGCGATTAATATCATACGGTCTAACCAATAAGGTGCCGTTCAAAATCGGACACCGAATTCTTTTGGGCTTTTCTTAAAGCAGTTTCATGTGTCTTTTCGGCGATGGCCGGTTTTTTGTGTTATCAAAGCCCCCTGCACCGCCATCAATATTTTCCTCGTTTTATATCGGCAGTCAGAGAAAACCCCATGCTCTCGTCTGGATTGTAAGAAACACGGGCGGCGTTGGACGACTGCGCGTCCTCTCTGAGCTGAAAGCGCCCTACGAGGTTTTTCATCATCTGCGCCTGACCGCTGAGCTCCTCGCTGGCCGCGGCGCTTTCTTCGGCGGTGGCCGAGTTGGTCTGCACCACCGCCGAGATTTGTTCAACGCCCGCCGTAATTTGCGTAATGGCGTACGACTGCTCTTCAGATGCCTTTGCAATCTGCTGAATTGTTTTGTCCACCATCTCGGACTTAGCGACGACCGCACGCAGCGAATCGGCCGTTTGAGACGCGTGTTTGGCGCCGTTTGCCACAGCGCTGATCGTTCCTTCAATCAGCCCTGTGGTGTTTTTGGCCGCCTCGGCGCACTTTCCGGCGAGGTTGCGCACTTCATCCGCCACAACGGCAAAGCCCTTTCCGGCGTCGCCCGCGCGGGCTGCCTCCACCGCCGCGTTCAACGCAAGGATATTCGTCTGGAACGCAATGTCGTCAATGGTTTTGATGATTTTACCAATTTCAGTGGAAGCATCCGCGATCTTTTTCATCGCCGACATCAGCGCATCCATGTGCGCGTTGCTTTCTTTAACGCCGGCTCCCGACTCGTCGGAAAGGCGGCTGGCCAGCGCCGCGCTCTGAGCATTTTCTTCAATGCGCTGCGAGACCTCAAGCAGTGTTGCCGACAGTTCCTCGACCGAGCTGGCCTGCTCAATGGCGCCCTGACTAAGGGCCTGCGCGCTGACAGAGACCTGATCCGCCCCCGCCGACACCTGACTGGCCGCCGTATCAATCTCGGTGAGGGTGCTGCTCAGGTTGCAGTTGATGCCGCGCATCGCCAGCAGAATATTATGGTAATTGCCAACATAATTGTCCTCATACTGGGTGGTCAGGCGGAAATTCCCCTTGGACATCTCCCCGAGCAGATAGCTGACATCCGAGATAATCATCTTCAGACGTTCGGACATCTCTCCGAACGCCCTAGTGAGAATGCCGATTTCGTCTTCGGAACGGATATCTACGTGAATATCCAGCTCACCCCTGACAATTTTTTCGGCCGCCATTACCACCCCG
Source organism: Candidatus Fimivivens sp. (assembly GCA_031983305.1). Lineage (GTDB taxonomy): Bacteria > Bacillota > Clostridia > Oscillospirales > Ruminococcaceae > Yanshouia. The sequence continues at coordinate 1,739 of DALYYK010000109.1, forward strand.
TTGATGGGACTTAACATCCGTTTTAAAAGGAAAATGACCGAAAGGATAATCAACACAAGGGCAGCAAGCGCAATGCCAACCATCATCGTGATCAGGCGAACGACCGCCTTGTTGAGATCGGATTTTTTCAGAGAGGTAGAGGACCACCATGTCTCGGCCCCGGCCTTTATAGGGTAGTAATATTGCAGCACGGTGGCACCATTGTCATCTGATTCAAAACGAAAAGCCTTGCCGGCCTGCATTTTTCGTGAAGCTGGCGGTAGATGTCGCTCCCGAGTACGTCTTGCAGCGGTGTGCCAACCAGGTCCTTCGATTCGCTGTCGTACACAATGGCGCCGTCGGCGGTCAGAATATCGGTGAACATCGTGGGATATTTTTTGTTTTCAGATCTTTCATTTTCAAAGCGGTCGACATCAATATCAACTACAATCACGCCTTGGGTTTTACCGCCCGACACAATTGGAAAGGATGCCGTGATCATCGTGACATCCTGCTCAACGTAGGGATCGGTAAAAACCACCTTTTGACTTGCCGCTGCCGGTGCGTAATAGTCCTGCTGACTGTAATCGGTGTGGGCACCTTCGGACTGCACCGTTTGATTATTGGCATTTTCTTTATTGATGTAGAGCGAATAATCTTTAACGGTGGGATCGTAGGCATAGGGTTCAAACATTGCGCCGATACCAAAAATATCGGGGTTATTTTTAACAATCGACCACGCGTTATATAAAATATAATTTTCTACTTCATAGTTGATGTCAATAAGATCCGCATCATAAACGACGCTTTTTTGTGTGGGAAAGGGCACCTTGTTCCCCTCTTCGTCCACGGCCTGTGTGGCAAGCATTTTATCATATCGCACATAGGAATCCTCAAGATAATGCTGAAGGTTGTGCGCAACGTTTGTCGCGTCGTCAAAGATGCCCTGCATAATAATCCCATTCTGTGCTGAAATGCCCGCAAATTCATCATCAACCGCATCGGTTAGCTCTCGACCGGCTGATATAGCCGACATCACAATAAGTATGGTCAGCGTAATCGTCAGGATTATTGCGATTGCCAGAGATATTTTTGTGGCCAGCTTCATTTTCTTGAGATTCATGTCATTCTCCTTAATTTGATATCTTATTAGGGCACGCTACCGTACTGTATGCAATTGTATAAAGTAACGCCGATAAAAAGATATGCTATGAGGGGCAATAACCTTTTTAACAAAAAGGTAAAACCTATATAACAGCAATAATATCGTGCTTATTAGGATATAAATTTAATAAAAATTCTAAAATTAATACCAAATTATGCTTGATGGTTGTTGTAATCTGTCGAACTTTAGTTTATGATGTATACGTTAACATATGTGAAATTTATTTGTTACAAAGGTTTACCTTTTTATCACATGTTGCTTTTGCAATAATTTTGACGTCTCTCTGCCATAATAAAGGTGGGGAGGTTTTTTTATGAAAACGTTCTATGGTTATATGCGTGTATCTTCGTTGGATCAAAATATTGAAAGACAGAAAAAAGAGCTTGTGCGCTGGGGCATTCTTGAGAAGAATTTGTTTTGCGACAAACTGTCAGGAAAGGATTTTAACCGACCGCAATACCAAAAGCTCAAGCACAGACTCAAAGACGGCGATGTTCTCGTCGTAAAAAGCATCGATCGCCTGGGCAGAAACTACGACGACATACAAGACGAGTGGCGTGAGATTGTCAAAACCAAAAAGGCTGATATCGTTATTTTGGATATGCCGATTCTCGATACCCGAACAAACAAAGATTTGATCGGCACCTTAATTTCAGACATCGTCTTGCAGCTTCTGTCGTATGTCGCACAGGCCGAGCGAGAAAATATCCGCCAGCGGCAGGCGGAAGGCATTGCACTTGCAAAAGCGCAGGGAAAGCATTTAGGGCGTTTTCCGACGCCGATACCCGATGACTTTTATCCCGTTTATGAAAAATGGACGCAACGCTTATATACGCTGGAAACCGCAAGCCAAAAATTAGGTATCACCGTCAGCCAATTTCGCACCATGATTAAAAAGCACACAAAATCGCCCGCGCGCAAAGAACCGGAGTGAAAGCCAACGCGCACCCCAAGAGGCCCGTATCATTATGTTTGTGATGCGGCTAGGTTGTTGTACCCTTCGGGAATCTCATATCCGAAGCTGTAAAGACGGGCAATATTCGATTGGGTTAGCATAAGCCGTTTCATGGCACGCCGACAAAACAGACCTTCTCCGATGCGGAGAAGGTCTGTTTTGCGTTGTTATATAATGAAAATAGAAAAATTCGCGCCTAGTATTTTTCAAATTGGGAAAAGTGAATTTGACATCAATAATAATATTGGATACAATGTTATTTGTAAAAACATAGTCAGAGGGGGTTTTGTTTATGTATGCTTGCGCAAACTGTGCGGTCTTGGCTTGCGGCAATCCAGATCACAGCAAAATGCCGCTTAATTGCACTATGCAGCATGAATCTGTTATGAATCATGCCTTTGAAAAATATGAAGCCCATAAAGCGTTCTATATCGCTTCCTCCGAAATAGAAGGAATTGGATATGGCAAGTGGCCCCGCTTGCGTGAGGTCGTCGAATTCTCCAAGCGCATGAAATATGAGAAAATTGGCATGGCTTTTTGCAGAGGTCTACGCCAAGAAGCCAAGGTGATCAACCGAATTTTGACGGAGAACGGCCTGCAAGTTGTATCGGTCATCTGTAAAACGGGTGGAATCGCCAAGGAGCAGGCCGGTATTCCGCAAGATAAAAAAATTAATCCCGAGGCTTTTGAGCCGATGTGCAACCCAATTGCTCAGGCCGAGCTGCTCAATGAACAACAGACCGAATTTAATATCGCGGTCGGGCTATGCGTTGGACACGATTCGCTGTTTTTTAAATACTCTGAAGCCCCGGTGACAGTGCTGATTGCCAAGGATCGCGTTTTGGCTCATAATCCGGCAGGCGCAGTTTACTGTGCCGACGGATATTTTAAAGCAAAACTATCATCGCAGGAGGCGTAGCCGTTGGAGAAGATTGGGAACCGCCAGACCAAAGATCGCATTGCAGACATGCTGCGTGAGGAGATTCTGTCCGGCCGCATAGCAGACGGGATAGAGCTGACACAGGAGCAATTGGCCGACCGGCTCGAGGTGTCTCGCATGCCCGTGCGCGAAGCGTTGCAGACCTTGGAACTCGAGGGCCTGCTGCTTCGACTGCCGAACCGCCATATGCAGGTTGTGGGCCTGAATAAAAAAACCGTGTCTGAAAGTATGCGGTTGATTGCGGCTGTTGAGCTTGAAATGGCGCTGATGATTTTGGAACAGGCGCATGACCGCCCAAAAGACAACATCAGCGAGGGTTCTGAGCGCTTTCATCAATGGCTTTCAGCGCATATCGAGAACCCCTATCTCGCACAAACCTATAAACGGCTGCTAAACGGATATCCGCTATACATTTTAAAACACGCCAGATCCGATATATTCGACGCACAAACCCGGGTCATCTGCGATGCGTTTAATCGCCGCGACGTGGCGGCGCTCACCCGCGCCATACGAAAGTATTACGCAGACATGGCCACCGAAATTATTAAGCGCTCCGAAGGAGATTTATAATGAACAATCTAAAACCGATCAAGCTGCTGCCGGCGCGCGAACGCGTTGCCTCGGTGCTGCGCAAAGCCATTCTGTCGAAAGAGCTGACCGAAGGCGCCGTCATCACGCTGGATGGTATTGCGTCTCAGCTCGAGGTATCGAGCACACCGGTGCGGGAAGCATTTCAGATATTGGCGCGGGAGGGGCTGATCAAGCAGCGCCCGAACAAGGGCGCCGAGGTGCTGGGCATCAGCCCGAAGTTTATCCGGGACCATTACGAAACCCGCGCCGTTTTAGAAGCCGCCTGCGCGGCAGCAGTCTGCCGCAACGGGGCGGACACCGCCGACATTGAAAACGCCTTTAACAAAGGATGGGAGGCGATTGAAGAAAAGAACTTCTCAATCTATTCCAACTATAATCAGGCTTTTCACTTTGCACTTTGGGAAGCTTCCGGCAACGATAAAATCAAGGCTTTGCTGTCTGAGATGTGGAACGGCCTGTCGATGGGACACAAGGTGACCGAGGAGGAGTATGCCAAAATCTCAATCGCCGAGCATCGGCAAATTCTGGACGCCGTGCTCGCACGGAACGCAGAGACGGCCCAGCAGCAGATGTATGCGCATATTATTCGAAGTCTTGAAAATATTTTAACCCACTTTGAATGAGCGCCGATTCGTGAGAGTCCGCGCTCTCAGACTGTCGCAGAATCAATATCGCAAAAAATATATAAATTTCAAGCTTTGATCAACGCGCTTTCAGAGGCTTACAGCCTGTATTCATGCTGTTTGTCGCGCGATAAACGCAGCCAAGCAGTCGCAAGCACGCATATGCGCGCGGTTTACAGCGGCCCACACGTCCCGCTATCCTTAGAAAGCGCAGGCAGAGAGCAACAACAGTCCCTATGCACTTTTAGCCCGGGAACCCCGCAAGTCGTTCTCGGACGCCGCCTTAGATGGCATCTGTTTAACCAGATGGATAAAACTGCGCTACTTTATTGACAAAAGTTAGCGGTGGCTTATGAGAGTCGACGCTAACTATTGTCGTTTTGTTAAAATGCAACGTACTTCCATTGTTTGCTTTGCTGAATCTTGATAAATTTATTGACGCGGTAAAATGAAAGTGTTATCATAACGTTAACAAATGGATACATTATCATTTATCATAAATAATTGATGAATCAAATGCATCCGCATGTCGGTCTGCCCACCGGGCAAGCTGTTAAAACCTATTTTGAGGAGGAAATCGTATGAGCCCTGTAGCAATCACTCTAATCTTTTTAGCCTTTGCAATTGTGATGTTTGTCTGGGAAAAGATTCCGCTCGCCCTCACTTCCATGATCGTCTGTGTCGGCCTGATTATCACCGGCGTGCTCGATCCCAAGACGGGCTTTGCAGGCTTCGTCGACACCAACATCATTCTGTTTGTGGGCATGTTCGTAGTTGGCGGCGCGCTGTTTGAGACCGGCATGGCCAACAAGATTGGCGGCCTTGTCACGCGCTTTGCCAAGACCGAGCGTCAGCTTATCGTCGCGGTCATGCTCATCACCGGCATTATGTCGGGCTTCTTGTCCAACACCGGCACCGCCGCCGTGCTGATTCCCGTCGTGATCGGCATCGCCGCAAAATCCGGCTTTTCCCGTTCCCGCCTGCTGATGCCGCTGGTTCTCGCGGCGGCGATGGGCGGTAACCTATCGCTCATCGGCGCACCCGGCAATATGATCGCCCAGTCGGCACTCGAGCCGCTCGGCCTCAAGTTCGGTTTCTTTGAGTACGGTCTGGTCGGCTTTCCGATTCTGATCGCCGGCATCATCTACTTTGCTGTTTTCGGCTATAAACTGCTGCCCGAGGCAAAGGGCGCTACCGAAAGCGTCTTTGACGAGCAGATCGATTACAGCAGCGTTCCCAAGTGGAAGCAGATGCTGTCGCTGATTATTCTGATTATCACCATCATCGGCATGATCTTTGAAACACAGATCGGCGTCAAGCTGTATGTCACCAGCAGCATCGGCGCGATTCTTCTGGTTCTGACCGGCGTTATGACCGAGAAGCAGGCCTATAAATCGATCGATATGCAGACCATTTTCCTGTTTGGCGGCACGTTGGCGCTCGCGAAGGCGCTGGAATCCTCGGGCGCGGGCAAGGTGATCGCCGACACGGCGATCGGAATGCTCGGCGACAAAGCTTCCCCGACCGTGCTGCTGTTTGCGGTGCTGCTGCTTTCCTCGGTGCTGACCAACTTCATGTCCAACACCGCCACGACCGCGCTGCTCGTTCCGATCAGCCTTTCGATCGCGACCGGCATGGGCGCCGACCCGCGCGCTGTGCTGATGGCGACGGTTATCGGCGGCTCGATGGCCTACGCCACGCCGATCGGCATGCCCGCCAACACGATGGTGCTTGCCCCCGGCGGATACAAATTCCGCG
>DALYYK010000110.1:0-7727 GCA_031983305.1 Candidatus Fimivivens sp.
TCCTCGGCGATCATGTTGGCCTGCGCTTCTACGTCGGCGCGAACCGAACGGCGAAAATACCGCGCGGCGATCATCTGCTGAACCTCGTGGCCGCTGACAAAATCTAAAAACAGGCGGGCGTTTTCGGTATGCGGCGCATTTTTGATGATGGCGCTGCCGTCCGGCACGGCGCTGGTGCCCTCGTCGGGATATAATAGTGCGATATCCGCCCCTTCGGCCATGCGCTTGAGCGCAATTTCCTCGAGCGTCACGCCGAGATAGAGGCTGCCGTTCGCAACCAATTCGATGACATCCCCCGATCGAGGCAGCAGCCTGTTTTGCAGATTGTCGGCAAAGCGCGCCGCAACCGTCGGATCATCTTTGCCCAGACACTGGCGCATCGTCATGACCGCCGTGTAGCTTGAGCCCGACGTATTGGGGTCGGCAAAAGCGATCTTGCCCTGCCATTTTTCAAGCAGCAGATCGCGCCAGCCGGTCACCTCGTTTGGCGCCACGAGCTTTTTGTGATAGATAATTACCATCGGCAGCACTGAAAAGGGGGTCCACAGGTTGTCTTCGGGAATCAGGCCATCCTTGATCTGCGGCGCCTGGCTGCACGCATACGGCTCAAAGCAGGATGAAAAAGCCATCAGGCTCTCGATGCCGCCGCCGAACATCAGGTCGGCGGTCGGTGCGTCCTTTTCCGATTCGATGCGTTCGAGCATTTCGCTGGTGCCGCCGTCGACAACGCGCACCCAGATGCCGGTGCGCTCTTCAAACTCTTTGATGATGGGGCCGTAAATCTCCTGCTTGTGAGAGGTGTAAACGACCAGACGCGCCCCCTCGTCGGGAGAAAAGGCATATTCCACAGCGCTTTTTGTGCCGCAGGAGCTAAGCAGTACGGTTGCCGTCAAAAACAATGCCGCTATTTTGTTTTGCATCGCATACTCCCTGAAAGCGTTATCGGTTTAAACGAACCAAGGTTTGCTTTTGCTGCCTCCTATTTTAGCATAGTTTTATTTAAAGCAAAAGTCTTTTCACGTCACTATTTGAAATCGGACATATATTGCCCGCACGGCGGCACGATCAAAGCGTCGCTGTGCCCCAAGAGGCCCCATATACACAGATTGCGCATCATCACGCAACAAGTCTGGGTGTGCGCCCACCGACGCCGGGTGGGTAGGCAACGTGCTCACGTGGGTATACAGTCAAAACCGTATTGCTGATAGCCACCGGCCCTTGTTGTTCCAAACCCCACCGGTGGTCGGGGGCACGCCTCCGTAGCGCAACGGCAGACGCGCGCATGTTTCACAGAACATGCAAGCGTCGGGGGCCGTTCCCGCCCGCGAACGCAAAGGAAACGGCAGCGTGTCTAGTCAACTAGACAGGGGAAACATGGTCGTTCCCCCGCGCAAACGCAAAATAAACACCGTTGTCTTATGATAAGCAGTCAAAAAGGTTGCCGTTAAAACCGCGTCAGACAAGCCGGCAGGTCCGAAAAGCAGGTCAATGCGGCGTCGGCCAGCCCGCAGGCTATCGCGTCGCCGACCGCCACCGCCACAAAGCCCCCAGCCTTAGCCGCCGCTATGCCCGCCTGCGCGTCCTCGACGACCATCGCTTCGCCAGGGGCCACGCTCAAAAGCGCCGCGGCCTTTAAAAACACCTCGGGATCGGGCTTTGCGCGGGTGATCATCGTGCCGTCCGCCACAGCATCAAAAAAGGCCCCCAGCCCCGTCCGCTCAAGAATAAAGCGGGCGTTCTGGCTACTGCTGCCCACACCGAGCCCGAGCCCCTGCTGTCTGAGGGCTTTTAGCGTTTCTAAAACCTCTGGCGAGACATCCTCGGGCGTCATGCGTGCAATCAGCGCTTTATAGGTCTCGTTCTTCTGCGCCGCCAGACGGTTTTTCTCTTCCGGAGAGTAGGGGCGGTTAACGCTTTTCAGAATTTCTTCCAGACTGTCCATGCGCGACAGCCCGCGCAGGCGCTGGTTAAACGCCGCATCAAACGGGCTGCCCAGCGCATCGGCCAACGCTTTCCATGCCTGATAATGGAATTGATCGGTATGCACAAGAACGCCGTCAAGATCAAAAATAATCGCTTTTATCATAGCCACTCCATTCGCTTTCCTTAATAGGCTCTAGGACAGATAGGACTGCCGAAGCCAAGCCGCGGCAGTCCTATTGACCTGTTATATGATTTTAAGAGAACCGGATGTGATCATCCTGCCGTTTTTGCGGCTGAACAGCACCAGCGCGTTGCCGCTAAAACTCATCTTAACCTTTTGGCCGATCTGATAAAGCACGCCGCCGAACACAACGCCGGTCAACAGGAACTCGCCGATGCGGATTTTGACGGTCGTTTCCATGCCGGTGGGCATCGCACTGTAGATTTCGCCCTCGATCGCGCCGTTATCGCTCAGATGGATAAACTCGGGCCGCACGCCGATAACAAAATCGTCGTCGCTGGGCAACTCATCCTCCCCGGGCAGCTCGTGTCCGCCGACCTTAGCGATGCGGTATTTGAAGGCCGTGTCCTTGTTCCCTTTTTCAACGTTCTTTTTATCCCCCTGCTTTTGCCGCTCGATCTCCTGCCGGTCCTGCTCCCGCCGCTCGGCATCTTGACGCCATTCCTCAAGGCAAAACGGCTGCGCCGGTACAAAAGAGGCCGCGATGCTGTCAAAGAAGGTCATCGCAATGCTGCCGTCGTTTTGCTGGCTGCCCTGCGCCTCGATAAAGTTGATGGCCGGGTTGCCGACAAAATCGGCGACAAACAGGTTTTCGGGCTTGTTGTAGACGTCAAGCGGCGCGTCGTGCTGCTGTAAGACGCCGTTGTCGATCAGGCAAATTTTTGTGGCAAGGGTCATCGCTTCCATCTGGTCGTGTGTGACGTAAATAAAAGTGCTGCCGGTGTCGATATGCAGTCTTTGCAGCTCGGAGCGCATCTCAAGCCGCAGCTTGGCGTCTAAGTTGGACAGCGGCTCATCCATGAAGAGCACCGCCGGCTCGGGGGCGAGCGTGCGGGCAATGGCGACGCGCTGCTGCTGGCCGCCCGAGAGTTCGCTGGGGTATCGTTCCATAAACATGCCGATCTTGACAACGCGCGAGACGCGGCGGACGATCAGGTCAATCTCCTCGTCGGTGAGCTTTCTGACCTGCTTGAGCACCTGCTCATTTTGGGTCAGCTCAAATTTACCATTGAGCACAATGCCCTCGGCGCCGTATTTTTTACCCGCATTTTCAAGCTGTGCTTCGAGCTCGGCGATGCGCGCTTTTGCGAGCACGTCGGCATTGAGCGCTTCGTTGAGCTTATAGCCCAACAGCGTTTTAGCGGTGTAGATTGATATCTCGTAGCTATCAATTAGCCTGACCAACGCGCGCGCGGGGTCGATTTTGCCCTTTTTATCCAGACTTTCGTTGATGGTGCGGACAACATCGGCCGGTTTTTTGAGGATTCGGATCAGCGCCGCGGCCTTGCGGGATTCAAAGTCGATTCTGGGCATTTCCTCCTTGATATTGCTTAAGCCAAACGAGATGTTCTGGTAGACGGTCATATTCGGCCACAGCGCATAGTTCTGGAACAGAAACCCCACGCGCCGCTTGTTCGGCGGGACGTTGATGCCCCGCTCGCTGTCGAACACCGTGACGCCGCCAATCGTAATTTTACCGTTTGTCGGCGTTTCAAGGCCCGCAATCATGCGCAGGATGGTCGTCTTGCCGCAGCCCGAGGGGCCCAGCAGCGTGACAAACGCGTTATCCGCAATTGTCAGGGTGAGGTTGTCGACGGCATAAAACTTATCCCATCGCTTGGTAATATTGCTCAGCACAATTTCAGGCATGTCAGTTTCCTCCAATTCCCTTGTCCAGGCTGGCGCCGGTGAGCTTGTTGACAATAACGTTGCAGACGATGATGATGAGAATCAGCATAAGGTTGATGCCGCTTGAGAAGGCGTACAGCCCCATTTCGTCAAAATAGTCGAGCAGCGTCGTCAGAATCTTGTTCTGAGAGCAGAGCAGCATAAACAGCGTCAGCTCGCGCAGCGCGGTCATGAACGGCAGCATATAGCCGCTGATGATCGACGCCTTTTGAATCGGGATGATGATGCGGGTCATGCGCTTGTGCCACGGAATATCCTGTATGATCGCGGCCTCCTCAATCTCGCCGCTGAGCTGCAGCATTGAGTTGAGCGAGCTGCGGCTGGCAAACGGGATGTACTTGACGACACCCGCCAGAATCAGTAATAGATAAGTATTGTAAATGCCAAGGCTCGAGCCGAAGATGAAGAACGACACGCCCACCGCCAGCGACGGCAGCAGATAGGGCAAAAACGCAATGCTGTTGACATAGCCCGCCCATTTGCTGCGGCGGTTTTTGCTGACGCTGTAGCCGACCAGCATACCGATGGTTCCCGCAACCAGCGCGCAGCTGGCTGCAACGACCAGCGTGCCCTTAAAGGCGTTTTTGATCGTGGTGTTGTAGAGAATGCCGTACTGGCCGTACATACCGCTCTCGGTGACATTTTCAGAGGTTAGCCACCATTTAGTGGTCAGGTTGCTCAAATCGCCGGTTGTCAAAAAGCTGTAGTCGCCCGGGTTGGGCAAAAACGTCTCGGTTGCAAACGAGAGGATCGGGAAGATGCTGGTCATAACGGTCAGGATGACAAAGAGAAGCGCAATCGCGTATTTGCCGATACGGCCAAGGTCGATCTCGCTGCTCTGGCCCGATTTGCCGGTAACGGTCGTATAGCTTTTGCGCCCACTCGTGCTCATCTGGTTGATCAGCAGGATCGCGACGCCGAACAGCATCATGATCACGGCGAGAATGCTTGCCTCGCCAATGCGGTTGACGTTCATGCCCACATATTTGGTCGAGAGAGTGGTCAGCCCCAGATAGTGCGGCACGGGGTAGCTACCCATCGCGCTGCCGAACACCAGCAGAATCGTAGACATGACGGCGGGCGTGACCATCGGCAGCGTGACGCGGAAGAAGGTTTTGAGCTTAGGGGTGTTCAGGATGGTTGCGGCCTCCTCAAGATTAGCGTCCATGTTGCGGAAGATGCCGCCGATAAGAATGTATGCAAAGGCGGCATAGTGCATCGAGAGCACCACAACGCAGGGGAAGAGTCCCTTGCACCACCAAAGAGGCATTTTAATACCCAGCAGCGTGACCAAGAGGCCGTTTGACGCGCCGGTGATCTCATTGCTGTTAAAAAGGTTCTGCCACACGACGGCCAGCGTCCACTGCGGCATGATGTACGGGAAAATAAAGATCGCGCTTAAATATTTTTTAAATTTAAGGTTGGTTCTCGTGACGAGATAAGCAAAAACACCGCCGTATAAAATAGCCCCCAGACAGGAGAAGGCCGACAGCAACAGGGTGTTTTTAAGCGGGTTCCATAAGTTTGCCTTACGCAAGGCGCCGGTGAAAAGATCCTTCCAGTTAAAAAGGGTATAGCCGCTTGTCAACCCCGTGGCGACCGAATCGACCGAGCCCGGATGCACCTTGACCGTATCCACAAGAATTGAGATAATCGGCGCAATGGTCGTGAACGACAGCGTGATGCCGAGCAGCAGCAAAACAAGGTTCTGCGGCTTTGAAAAGTAGGTGCGCGCTTTGGTAAAGCCAATTTGAAGCGGAGACGGCCCTTTTATTGCTGCATGTTCCATATGCTCTCCTTTGCGGCGAAAGGGGTGCGGCAAACACCCCTTTCACGGCAATTCACTGATTCTTTAATGCGTATGCGGATAGATCAGGCCTTTATTTGCCCTCAAAGCCGACGACGTCGATCCAGTCGCTCATATTAAAGGCGACATCGGCGCAATACTGCGGGTTTTCGACCACGAGACTGCCGCCGTCCGCGCTGACCCACCAGTCATAGCCGCGGTCGTTCTTGGCCGGGAAGGTATCCTTACCGTCGACAAAGCCGTCCTTCGAGTGGTCCTGATTGATGGCCGGGTTGGAGGAATAGCCGCCCATATCCTTGCCCCAAGCGTGGAAGCCGTCCTTGGTGGTGGTCATGTAGGCGATAAACGCGCAGGAGGTCCAGGGCAGCGGAGAGGTCTTGACGATCTGGAGGTAGTGCTTATAGGCGTAGCCGCCAATGCCCTTGTAACCGTCCTGATAAGCGGCGACGGTGACGTTGTTGACCGAGGCCGAGGCCGATTCTTCAATCGAGCGCAGCTTGGAATAAACCAGCAGGCCGCTCTCGCCCACGGCGGAGGAGGTCACAAGCTCATTGCAGATGGGGCCGTCATCGGTCTTTTCATTGTACTGCTGGCACCAAAGCTTGATCCAAGCCAGCGCGTATTTGGCGTTGGGCGCGGTCAGGCCAAGCGCCGCGACGTCGCCCGCAACCTCGTCGATGACCGGCTTAAAGTAGGCCTGCTTGGCGGCATCGAGCGCGTCATAGGCGTTCTTGAGCTCGGTGGAATATTTGTCGCTGGTCAGCATGTAAAGGAAGTTCTTGCCGACCGGTTCGGAATCGACGCCCATGAACAGCGGGGCCGAGCCCTCGCCGACAAAATCCCAGCAGTTCATAAAGGTCTTGTCGCCGAGGTTATTGAACATGAACACCTTGCTCAGTGTTTGCAGGGCCAGCGGGTGACCGTTCTCTTCCTCATTGGTGGCGCTGCTTTCCTTCCACTCCTTGGGGATGTAGTTAAGCAGGTTGCCGGTGGCGAGCATCTTGCTCTGGATCTGGTTGCCGTCCTGAATCAACGTCATCGAATAGGTATGGGTGGCGCTGTTGATGTCGGCGTTGAGCAGCGTGAAGATCGAGTTGTTTTTGGGCTGCGACCACTCGATGGTGCCGGTGTAGGAGGGGTCTATTTTCTTAAGCTCTTCGACAAAGCTGGTGCCGGCTGTAGCGCCGCGGCTCGAATTGCCGATGCCGTACAGCACCTTGCCGTTGGACTCGGCAATCGCCTTTTTATAAAGCTCCTCTAAAGGCAGGGTCTGGGCCTCCGCGATAATTTTTTCGACCGCGCTCAGTTCCGCCGCGGGCTTGGATTCAGCGGGTGCGCTCTCGGTCGGTGCACTGGGCGCGGGGGCGGGTGTGCTGGACGCGGGCGTGCTGCCGCATCCAACAAACATAACAGATACCATGGCGAGTGCCAGAACAAAAGACATGTAGCGTTTCATTTTAGTCCTCCTCAAAAATTTTTATGTAACTGTATCTTGTGAAAGCAACGCGCTGTTCCAAGATGCAGATTTACATCTATTAGCAGCAAGCATTAGGACTGAATGGCCAAAATATATTAACAATAACCTTTGTTGATAATTATATTTTACAAAATAGTGCGTCAGTCAGCTACGGGACAAATCTGCCTTTTTTTGTGATTTTTAATGTTCTTTTAATTTTAGCGTGGTTATTTTCACGTCGATAACGTCATTAAGATACTTGAATGTCAAGACGGCGGACTCTTTTACAAATAAAAAGTCCCTGAAAGCGATGCCTTCAAGGACTTGGGCGTTCGTTCTGCACCGGAATCAGCAGTCTTGCGGCGGCGGGCAGAATTTTTATAATGGGATTTTCGGCGGGTGCGATCTCCCCGTCGCGGTTTAAGGTGACCGGCTTGTCCGACAGAATACGCAGCTGCTTGCACCGGGCAAACCGGATAAAATCGTATTTTTGCAGATGCTCACCGCGTTTATAATGGCTGATCATCGGCATCAGGCGCAGGCGCGGCAACGCCGGAATTTGAACAAAATCGATCAACCCGTCCTGCCAGTCGGCCAGCGGGGCCGCCATA
>DALYYK010000111.1:0-968 GCA_031983305.1 Candidatus Fimivivens sp.
TCAAGCGAGCGGCTGCGAATTTCTTCGTGGTTCCAGTCGGTGTGAGCGGCAAAGGTCTCGGCCAGCTGGTTTCCGATGCGATAGAGCGGGTCAAAACAGGTCATGGGGTTTTGCAGCACCATCGTAATGCGCCTGCCCCGCAGACGCCGCAGCGCCTCCCCGCCCTCCCGCAGGAGATCGCGCCCGCCAAAGAACGCCTGCCCTGATATGGCAAAGTTGTTGCCCAGCAGCCCGGTGAAGGCCTTGACCGTCATGCTTTTGCCGCTGCCAGATTCGCCTAGAATACCTAAGCACTGACCGGCCTGCACCGAAAAGCTGACATTTTTGACAAGGGGGCATACCCCCTGCTTGGTTTTAAGCGAAACACACAGGTCACGCACCTCAAGTATTGTCATTGGCTTACCTCCTTGGGGTCGAGTACGTCGCGCAGCGCGTCGCCCATCAGGTTAAAGGCGCAAACCAAAACGACAATGGCAACGCCGGGAATAATCATCTGGGTGGGGTTGCTGGTCATGACATTTTTAGCTTCGTTGAGCATAGCGCCCCATTCGGGGGTTGGCGCCTGCACGCCCAGCCCCAAAAAGGAGAGCGTCGAGATGTTGATGATCGCCCATCCGACATCGAGAGAGGACAACACCGCAAGATCCGACGCGATGGACGGCACGAGATGGCGCAGCAGTATAAACCGCTCCGGCGTGCCGATGCAGCGGGAGAAGAGCACAAAATTGCGGTCGCGATACTGCATGACGCCGGTGCGGATCATGCGCGCATACCACGCCCATTTAATGAACACATTGGCGAGAATCACATTCTGCACATTGATGCCCAGCAACGCCACGACAGCGAACACCATGACCTGGCTGGGGAAGGACAGCATCACATCCACCGTGCGCATGATGATCTCCTCCACCCAGCCTCTAAAGTAGCCTGCTAGCAGGCCCATCAGCGCGCCAAGCCCAATGGTGCCA
>DALYYK010000111.1:978-7713 GCA_031983305.1 Candidatus Fimivivens sp.
GGCGCTGAGCAGGTCCTGCAGCAGCTGGGCTTCGCCTTCCGGTGTGTTCAGCGGATATTGCACGCTAAATTCCGAGAATTTGTTGATAATATCCGCTTCATAAGGGTCGTTGGGTGCCATCCACGGCGCCAAGACGCCCAGCAATGCGACAAACAGCATCGTTCCCAGCGTCGCCATCGCCATTTTATTGTGGAGAAGTCTTTGCAACATTAAGCGGCCTCCTTTCTCAGACGCGGGTCGGATACCGTCTGCAAAATATCGAACAGCAGGTTAAATAGTACGAACAGCACGCCGATGAGCAGCACATAGGTCTGAATGACCGGGTAGTCGCGGTTGAAGATCGAGCTGATGCATAGTGTCCCCAGCCCGGGCCACGCAAAGACATTTTCCACCACAATGGTGCCGGAAATAAGCTGCGGAATGCTCATGCCCAAGGCGACGATACAGGTGTGCATCGAGTTTTTAAGAATATGTTTGATCAGAATAGATCGCTGGGGCAGCCCACGCACATTGGCGTAGAGCACATAATCCTGCTTCATATTTTCCAGCATATTGTTGCGGATAAGCCGGATGAAGGTCGAGATATAACTCAGTGAGACGGTGAACGCGGGCAGAATCAGATGCTTCCACGTCCCGCTGCCGCTGGTGGGCAGCAAATCGAGCTTGATCGAGACGCCCCACATGAGTAGCAGCCCAATCCAATAGGCGGGCATGGCCGTGGTGATAAAAATGACGGCGCGCATAATTTTATCGAACCAGCTATCTTTGTAAACAGCGCAGAAAAGTCCGATGGGCAGGCTGAACAGAATGACCATGACAAAGGAAGCCCCCGCCAGTTGGAGGGTGGCGGGCAGGCAGCGCGTCAGCTCACCCGCTACGGTGCGGGCGGGGTTGACGTAGCTGATGCCAAAATTCCCCCGCAGGCAGTTGACCAACCACGTGGCATAGCGCACGAGATAGGGCTTGTCGAGCCCCAGCTCGGCGCGTACCTCGGCAATCGCCTCATCGGTGATAATGGGTATCTGCCGCACCCGCAGCGCGACCTCGGCCGGGTCGGAGGGAATGAGGTTGATGAACACAAAGCAGACAAAAGAGATGCACAGCAGCAGCGGAATTGCTGTGAGCAGGCGATTGATGATATAGCGTTTCATAGGTCATCCTTTCTGAACAGAAGCGGGGGCGTCTCAATGAGACGCCCCCGCATCTGGTATGCTTGCGCCTGGCGCTATGTACTAGTTAAAGTACATCTTGGAAAATGGAACCTCGTACTGCGTCTGGGTAAAGGTAACCCCCTGCAGATCGGCACGATAGATCGCCTTATTGCACTCGTAGGTCAGCGGAATATAAACCGCGTCCTCATGCAGCCGCGTCAGCACAAAGGTGTAAAGTTCCTGCCGTCTGGCCTCGTCGGTTGAAACAAGAATTTCGGTAATGGCAGCGTCGATCTCGTCTTTGTCTTCCAGCCCCTGCTGGGCGGCGTAATCGCCATAAACCGGCGCACGCATGGCAGCCAGCGAGGATTGAGGGTCGTAGGGCGTACCCCAGCAGATGTTAAACACCATGTCGAAATTACCCGCCTTCATATTGTCACGGTAAGACTGCTCTTCCTCGCCGTGAATGTTCAGGGTAATGCCCAGCTTTCTGTACGCGCTCTGGAGATATTCCGCAATGGCCCGCTCGGTGACACTGTCGCTGTTATACAGCAGCCCCAGCTCCATCCGCGCACCATTCTTGGTTCGCATACCGTCCGCACCCTGTATCCAGCCGGCCTGAGTGAGCGTCTGGTCAGCCAATGCCGTATCGTAATCATAGGCCTTTAGGCCCACGTCGCAGTAGGGCGTGCTGGCCGAAAAGAGGGTGTCGGCCGGCTTCTCCAGCCCATAAAAAATACCGTCCGATAGGGCCTGCTTATTTGTGGCGTGTTGCAGAGCCTGTCGCACCGCCTTGTCGGACAAAATGCCATTGTTGGTATTCAGCACAATCTGACGGGTAGAGGTGGGATTAGAAAGGGCCACAAAAAACTTGTCGTTGCTCCGATATTGATTGATGGCATCGGCGTCAATCATGTTCTTGCCAAAAATGAGATCGATCTCACCCTTTTGCAGCGCGAGGATGCGGGTCTGATTATCAGGGATGACCTTAACGGTGATCTTTTTAATCGCGGGCTTTTCGCCCCAATAGTTTTCATTGCGCTCAAATACCGCGTATTCATCGGTGACAAAGTCGGTCAAAACATAGGCCCCCGTACCGATATAGGCGTTAACGCCGTCCTTAGTGCTGCCATTTTTCATGGCGGCGGGGGAAATCATGGCGAAAGGGCGGGTGACGCCCAGCTCGGTCAGCATGGGGTAATAGGGCTGAGATAGCTCAATGACAAAGGTTTTGGCATCGGGGGCCGAAACGGCCACCAGCAGATTCATCATCTCCAGCCAGGTGTGGCGGTCCTTGTTCTCGATGATCGCGTCAAAGTTTGCTTTGATGGCGTGGGCGTCGCAGACTTCCCCATCCGAGAAAGAAACGCCGTCCCGGATATGGAAGGTGTAGGTCTTGCCGTCGTCGCTGATCTCCCAGCGCTCGGCGAGCCCGCCCTCATAGCCATTTTCGGTGATGTTGACAAGCGTTTCATACAGCATCTCCTGCGCGTACATCTCTCCGGCGTAGAGATGGGGGTTGAGGTCGCGGATATCGCGGTAATTGACAAAAACCAACTCGTCTTGAACGACGTCGGAGGCGTTTGCCGAAGCTTTGGGTTCCGAGCCTGCCGGAGTGCTGGGTGCACCGGCTGTGCCACAGCCCGCCAGTGCTGTTAATGATAATGCCGCCGCCATGAGAACGGTGGATAGAGTTCTTTTTCGCATTGTGTTTCCTCCAGTTTTAAAGTTACTGGGCAAGTATAGCACGGTTAGCGCCAACTTACCAATACGGATTTATGGAGGTCACTCATAACGATTCGTTATAGGATGTCCTGAAGCTTCTCCACCAGCCACCGGGCCGACGCGCTCAATTCCTGCTCCTCGGGGTGGACGTAGCCCAGCACTAAAAACGGCTCGCAGTTATTGATACGCAACGCTTTTATGGCATATTGCTCATACGGAGGGTGCAGAAAATCGATGCCCACGCTGCAAACATCGGTGTGGAGCAGCAGGTCAATACTCAGATGGTCGCTATTGGTGTACATGGCATAGTGCAGGTCTTCAGTGCCGAGGGTGCCCACGCTGACCTGAGCCAGATGATGCTCCATCGAGAAATAGTCCCGGATGCCCCGCACAAATCGCAGCTGAGAGAGCTCTGAAAAGTCGATGCTCTCGTCTCTCCAGCGGGGATGGTTCGGCCCCACATAAACGCAGGCTTCTTTGGTATCGATGGCCTCAAATTGCAGCTTTTTATGCGTGAGGATGTGCCGGAAGGTCTGAAGCTGCTTCTGCGCCACATAGACGACTCCGATTTCGGAAATGCCCTCCGAGACATGATTGCAGATTTCCTCCACCGTTCCCTCCCGATGCTCCACGATATAACGATCGCCCCACAGCTTGTAGTAATCGGTCAGCAGCCGTGCGATCATGTTGCTCGGGTAGGATGAGAGAGAGAATTTACGCCCCTGATTATGGTTTGCCAACGCGCTGATGAAGGCTGCGTCACTAAGAATATGGCGCGCGTACTCCAGCACCCGCTCGCCATAGGGCGTCGGATGTACCCCTCGGCCGGTTCGTTCCAGAAGGGGTCTGCCCAGCTCGGTTTCTAAGGTGCGGATCACCTTGCTGACATTCGGCTGCGAGGTATAAAGGCACTCCGCCGCCTTGCTCAGACTCCCATGCTGGCACGCAATTACAAAAAACTCTAATTGACGAAACTCCATCCCCTGTTCCTCCATATCCTAACCGATAAAGTTAGCGACTTCTAACCAAGATTGTAGCAGACTTTCTTCCAACGTGCAAGCCATGCATTTTTGACTTGACGGTGTACTTCTGTACGATGCCGCCAAATGCCGCGAACTAAACCGCCCTAAATTTGCGCGCCTTATTAAATTCGAGAAACTCAATACAGCAGCGCTTTCGGTAAATGAAAACTGCGGGTGAAATACTTTTGTAATTCCCCCGCAGTATTGATCGCGTATATGGCGGCTTTGGGCCAATCAGGCCGTGCGGCCGCCCAACTTCCAACCGATGGAACGCTCCCGCATACGGATGAAGTCGGCGTAGAGGCCGCCCGCCCGCATCAACTTCTCATGGGTCCCTCGCTGGATGATCTTACCTTGATCAAGCACCAATATCTGATCGGCGCTCTGCACCGTTTTGAGCCGGTGGGCAATCATGATGATGGTCTTGCCGTGCGTTAACTCGGCGATGGCCTCTTGAAGCAGCGCCTCATTTTCAGGATCTACATTGGCGGTGGCTTCGTCGAGAATGATAATCGGCGCGTCCTTTAAAAGCGCGCGGGCTATGGAGATGCGTTGGCGTTCCCCGCCCGAAATGGTAGCGCCTCCCTCCCCTATGATCGTGTCGTAGCCCTCCGGCAGGGCGCTGATAAAGTCGTGGCAGCAGGCTTTTTGCGCGGCGGCCTTTATCTCGGCCATAGTGGCGTTTGGCTTGCCAAATTTAATATTGTTGGCAATGGTGTCGTTAAAGAGATAAACATTCTGAAACACCATACTGAAATTAGATAACAGACTGTCCAGCGTGTATTCCCGCAGGTCGACGCCGCCAAGGGTGATGCAGCCGCTGTCCACATCCCAAAATCGGGCTATGAGACTGGTGAGGGTGGTCTTGCCGCCGCCCGACGGCCCCACAATGGCGGTGGTCGTTCCCTCGGGCATTTCAAAGGAAACATTGTCGATAACCTTTTTATTCTCGTAGCAAAAGGTCACGTTTTCGCCCTTAATGACGCAGACCTTGGGCTTTATGGCCTTGCCGTCGATATCCATAACCGGTGTCTCGAACACCTGATTAATCTTATCCATAGAAAGATCCAGCACCCGCAAGAGCGCACTGTAATTGCCCGCGGTATCGAGCTGTGCATACACCATAAAAGAGGAAATGACCAGCAACAGGCAATTGATCAGCGCCATCGCGTCATTCACATACAGCATCACTGCGAGAAAAATCATCCCGATGCTAAAGAGCTTGAGCACAAGGCTTTGCAGGCAGGTGTAGGGAACGAAGGTCTTTTCCAGCCTGACGTTGATCGCCTCGTTCTCCCTGATGGCGCGGTCAACGGTTTTGTTGGCTTCCTGATCAAGGTTGTAGGAGCGCACCACGCCGATGCCCTGCACATATTCGAGCACCGAGGCGACCAAGCGGGTATCGGATGCCGTTTTTAAAGGCGAAACCTCATGAGATTTCTTCTGCATGAGGGCGTTAATAACAAAAAATGCGGCAATGCCCACGAGGAGCAGCAGCCCGATGCGCCAATCGTAGAGCACAATGGCAAGGGTGAGCATGGCGGTGGTCAGAATTCCCTGCGTGGTAAGCATGATAACCCGCGTGGCAACGTCTTGGAGGTTTTCGGCGGTGTTGGTGGTGATGGAGGTAATATCGCCCAGGCTGTTGTCGTTAAAATACCCCATAGGCATATATTTAAGCCGTTCACCAATCTCCACCCGCTTGTTGGTGGCTACCGTGTACCCGCCGATGGTCTGCTTCATGGTCAGGCTGCGGCGGGTCAGGGTGCAGCCCGTGATGCTCACCAGCATGATGCCAAGGGAAGTTCCCACGGTTTGTGCGCTGACACGCGCCTCAATAAGCGCTGTGAGCACTACGGCAATGGCCGGGATGCGCAGCGCTTCAAACACCGCATGAAGCAGCGAAAGACCGAGGGACTGATAAAACAAGCGGCGCTGGCTTCCGCTGAAGCGGAAGAACTTTTGGAATATGGCAATCATGAGCGCACCTCCTGCACTGTGGTTTTGATGTTGTCCTTGACCGATGTATGCGCGTCCCACATACTTTTATATAAGGGTGACGATTTCAACAGCGCATCGTGCGTCCCCTGCGCCGCTACTCTGCCCTGCTCTATGACGGCGATGCTATCGGAGTCGATGATGGTAGAAAGCCGGTGGGCGATAACGATGAGCGTCTTGCCCGCGACCAACTTCGACACCGCCGCTTGGATGAGCGCTTCGTTTTCAGGGTCGGTGTAGGCGGTCGCCTCATCGAGGATGACGATGGGCGCATTCTTGAGCATTGCGCGGGCGATGGTGATGCGCTGGCGCTCACCGCCCGAGAGGTGCCCGCCCGCACCTCCGGCGCGGGTGTCGTAACCGTTCTCGAGCTGCATGATAAAGTCGTGGCAGCCGCTCTGCCGGGCGGCCTGCTCCACCTGCGCATCGCTGGCCGAGGGTCTGCCCATGCGGATATTCTCGCGGACACTCTCATCAAACAGGTAATTATCCTGCGCGACATAGGCGATCATGCCGTTGAGCTGCGAAAGCGGAATCTGCCGAATGTCGGTTTTGCCAATGGTGATCTGTCCGCCACCTGCATCCCACAACGACGCGATGAGCTTGGCGATGGTGGACTTGCCTCCGCCCGAGGGACCCACCAACGCCGTTACGCTGCCCGCCGGGATCGAGAGATTGACCCCATGCAATACCGGCTTTTCGCGATAGGCAAAACGCACATCTGACAGGCGAATGTCATAACTCGTTACCGCTGCCGGGATTGTGGGACGGACAAGATCGGGCTGGGTGAGCACCTCGGTCACCTC
Organism: Candidatus Fimivivens sp.; assembly: GCA_031983305.1. Classification (GTDB taxonomy): domain Bacteria; phylum Bacillota; class Clostridia; order Oscillospirales; family Ruminococcaceae; genus Yanshouia. The sequence goes on from DALYYK010000111.1 coordinate 7,681, forward strand.
GCGCACAATGGTGTGCACCTTGCCCATGTCGTC
>DALYYK010000112.1:0-7689 GCA_031983305.1 Candidatus Fimivivens sp.
CTGCATCAAAACCGGCCGGGGCTTTTATGATATCTCTAAAGAGATTAACGGTTATCGCATCCGAACGGTGGATATGCTTGATCAGCTCAATCCCAAGGACGCCGTTACGTTTTGCATGAGCGATCACATCTATTGGAAGTGGCGCATCTATAATATGCTGTTGGGCTTTGAGCGCCTCAACGAGCATGAGGCCGGCAACCACCATAGCTGTCGGCTGGGCCAATGGCTCGAGAACCACGGAAAAAGCAACCCTGCTATCGCCCAATATATCCGCGAAATTGACGCGCCGCACGCAAGGCTGCACCAGGCCGCGGCGGAGTCGATCAAGGCCTATAACGTCGGAAACCACGCGGCGGCAGAGGCCGGGCTGCACGAGATCGACGCCATGTCCTCACAGGTCGTCGCGGTGCTTAAGAAGATGCGCCAAAGCCTCGCGTAAGCTGCGCGGCGGTTCTTCTGCAATTTTGTTTTGGCACGCTTTGACGCCTTACATGCCGCGGATGGTAAGTCCGTCGGCGGTACGCGGGCGGGTTTGCCGATTCGATATGCGGCGGCCGCCGTCCTCTTGCTGTAATTCATGATCTATTTTAGCTGATTTAAACAAAATATCAAGTGGCTTCAAGACTTTGCCCGACAGTACAGGCGCAGCGGCAACACATCTAACCATCATCAACAAACCGGGCCCCCGTTTTAAAACGGGAGCCCGGTTTGCGTTTAGACACGCATGGCATAATGCTGTATGATTCTATTTAAGCCGATTCAATATTTTTCAGAGTACGTTGCGGCAGCGGCGGCGGGTTGACTGTACGCGGGCTGTTTCGGCGCTGCAAGGGTCGACCCAACAGCGGCCTTGAGCCTGAACTTTTCGACCTCGTCGCGCAGTGCGACCGCTTGCGCCGACATTTCTTCGCTGGTGGCGGAGTTCTCTTCGGCGGTGGCCGCATTGGTCTGAACGACGGCGGCTACCTGGGCGAGGCCCTGCCGCACCTGTTCAATCGCGAGCGCCTGCTCGGCTGAGGCCGATTTAATTTTGGAGATGCTCTCATTGGCGTTTTGGGCCTTCTGCTCAACCTCCTGTAAAATCTGCGCGGTTTTAAGCGTGATTTCGGAGCCCTCGACCACCGTTTCATTTGAATGCCCAACCAGTGTGGTGGTTCGCTTGGCAGCCTCGGCCGATTTTGCGGCGAGGCTGCGCACCTCGTCGGCTACCACGGCAAAGCCCTTGCCCGCCTCTCCGGCACGGGCCGCCTCTATGGCGGCGTTGAGCGCCAGAATATTGGTCTGAAATGCGATATCTTCAATCACCTTGGTGATGTTGGCGATTTGCGCGGAAGCGTCGCTGATATTTTCCATCGCATGGGTCAGCCGCGCCATGTGCTGGTTGCCGGTGTTCACACCCGAGCCGGCTTCGGCCACATAGCGGGTCGCAATCTCAACGTTTTTAGCGTTCTCTTCAGCCTGATAGGCAATGTTTGAGACCGAGGTTGAAAGCTCTTCTACCGCGGCGGCCTGCTCCGAGGAACCCGCGGCAAGACCCTGTGCGCCGCTTGACACCTGCTCGGAACCGCTGCCGACCTGTTCGGCGGCATGGCTGATCGCTTGCATGGTAAGATTCAGGGTATCCACGGTGCTGCAAATCGTCTGCTTGAGTGCGGTAAAGTCTCCGGGATACTCCGCGGTCACCTCAATTTGCAGATCGCCCTGCGACATTTTGGTGAATTTATCAATGACGTCGGTGACGATGGCCGTCTGTATCGCGTTAGATTCTCTGATCAGCTTGGCCATGCGCCCCATCTCATCGCGGCTCTCATAGTGAATCTGCGTTTGCATATTCCCCTTTGAAATTTCTTCGAAGGCTGTGACAATCTCATTGACGGGTGTCAAAATAGATTTGCGGATGGCGGCACTGACCAGAAGCGCCAGCACCAGCGACACAACGCCGCAGGCGATCAGCGAGATCCAGGCCTGTACGACCAGTCGGGCGGCGTGGTCGCGCTGCTGGGCGGCGTGCACCTCGGCTTCGGCAGCGAGCTCGGACAGAATAGATGCCGCCTGATCAAAGGGTGGTACATAAGAGTTAAGAAACATTGTATAGCCCTGGGCCTGATTGGCGGCCGTCGGGTTCTCGAGCAGCTTTGAAATTTGCTGGCGCACCGCGCCCGCCTGCTGAATCAGCGCTTCCACCTGCGCGATTCGCGCGGTGAGGGCTTCATCCCGCTGGTTCTCTTTATAGGCTGATAACAGCGCAACGGCTGCCTGCCCGTCCTGTTGGGCTTGTTCGAGCATGCTGGCAACGGCGCTGGGGCGTGTCTCGATAAAGGCGCGTTCGATATAGCGCTGCGCCGACGCCATGCGGTACTGAAGGCTCCAGACAGACGTATTATCCGGTAATGTGTGGTTGCCGTATAGCTCCACCTGAGTGCCAAGGCTGACAATGCACTGCAATGCCAGCGCAACCGAGAGCAGCAATAGCAATAGCACGGTGCCAAATCCGAGCACAAGCTTCTTACCGACCGATAGATTCTTCATAGCATGATATTCCTTTCATTACCCGGCTGTTTTTTGTATTGTCAGTTCAACGGATGGTTAGATGATGTTATATGTTATGAACCACCGATCTTCTGGTGTGCTGTACCTCGGGCGGACATCGCCTTTCCGGGTATGGAGTCGATGTTTGGCCTCGCCCTATACCGACATTATAAACTAAAATTGGAAATAAATCATTATATATTTTGGATATATACATATTTTCGACAAATCAATATTCCGCCGGTGACTGATTTATGGCTTGTGCACAGAATCGCTGCCGGACTAAAGTGCCTGTGTCGCCGGTTGGCTCAAGCATCGGCTGTGTTTGCGGAAACGACAAAAAGACCCGCCGGGCGTTTTCAGCGAGTCTTTGATGCAATAAATCCGTGTGATGATGCACTAAAGCAGATGCGGCTTTGCGCAGCATAAGCGGCAAACGGGCATACGTTGCCTGACCGCCCGGCTGTCTGCTCCGACAGCCCTCGTGCCCTGCGGCGGATGGACGGCAGGCCCACTGTTTTTGGCGCCGTTTTATTACCATGTCTGTTTTTAATAACATTTAAATGTACGTTTATACAATTGTAACACCGTTATGCGCGGGGCGAGGTTTGCTGTTTTGCAGACTAAGGCTGTGTTCGCACCGAGGGCAAAAAGCTATGATCCGACTTGAAATTTTTTGCGGGATTACCGGTACTGTAGTCTGCTCCGCTGATATTCAAGCGGTAGAGCTGCTTAATTTCAAGCGTGGCATTGCTGATCAGCGCGCTTTCGATTGTCGGGACGGCAGGGTCGTTCACCAGCACAAGGCGCAGCGTGGTGCCGGTGTCGAGCAGCAGCCGTACCGTCGCCCGGAGCTTACCCCGGGTCGGAGCCTGTGTGATCTGCTGTTTAAAATACGATTGCGAAAAGCCCTCGAAGCCGACGAGCAACAGACAGGGGGCGGCCACCTCGTAATTAAGACTGTAGCATAATTCATAGACGCCTGGGTCGCGGATGCAAAAAACCTCGGTGTTGGGCTGGTGTTCGATGACGGTATTTTCCGAAAACAGCGCTTCGCCAAAGTTTAGCGGTTGCCCGGCCAGAACGGTGGATAGTGCTTCGACCTGTGGGAATATTGCCGCGGAATCCTTTGTGGCAGTGCAGGGGGTCAGGCTAATGCCGCTGTCAATCGGCTTTTGGGCGGCCGGCATGGCGGATTGGGGGCGGGTTGGCACGGCGGTCGGCACTACGGGTGTTGCTGGGGGTGTTGCTGGCGGCGGTGCTGTAGGTGCCGCCACCTTTGGTTTTTGTACGACCGATAGGCGCTGGTGGCCGGTTCTATCCAATTCCGCGGCAAGCGCGATGGGCGATTGTGAGGCCATGGAAAGAGCCGCGCTGTAGACGGGACGGGCTGCATCGGTCGGCGTCTTTGAATTGACGACGCTCAGGCGGGTGCTGGGCTGGGAACCGGCGTTTCTGCACATATCCGCCAGCAGGCTTTGGGTGGGCACGGGTGGCGAAAACCCCTTGGTCGCCGGGAATGACGCGGCATCTGGATTGACGGCGGCTGGCGGCGTTGCAGCCGAACCGGCGTTGTTATTATAATTCGCCATACGTTTCATCTCCTCTCTATGCCATTATATGAAGCAAAAATTAAAGCGTTCAAATACAATGCGGTTTGCCTTCAAAAAATTGATGTTTACCCACACCCGACCGAAAAACGGTTGTATTTTGGCATGGTCGTATATTATACTATAGACAGATCGATTAAGCGTGCTGTCGCCGGGGAGAAAATCCCCGTGACGCGTGCTTAATCCAATACGGACAGGAGGTTTGTCGAGATGAAAGCACTGAAACCCGAAGCGTTGCAGAAAAATCCCTTTAGCCTGATCGGTCAGGAATGGATGCTGGTAACCGCCCAAAAGGGAGACAAGGTCAACACTATGACAGCGGCATGGGGCGGTTTGGGCGTCATGTGGGGGAAGAATGTTGCGTTTGTGGTTATTCGACCCGGTCGCTATACCCGGGAATTTGTTGACAGCGCCCAGACCCTTTCGCTTTCCTTCTTTGACGGCGGCTATAAAAAGGAGCTGGGCTACCTTGGCAGCGTGTCAGGCAGAGACGAGGATAAGATTTCTAAGGCTGGGCTGACGGTGGCCTATGCGCAGGACACCCCTTATTTTGAAGAAGCCAGCCTTGTGCTGGTGTGCAAAAAGCTTTATAATCAGGCGATGTTGCCCGACTGCTTTGTTGACAAGGCGTCGGACGAAAAGTGGTACCCCAACAAGGATTATCACATCCTGTATATCGCTGAAATTGAGCAGGTGCTGGAAAAAGACTGATTTGGTGCGGCGCGTTGCGCAACAGACTAAGCGACGCAGTGCCTGGGCCAAAGCACCTGTTTGGCCCAGGCCTATTAGTGTCGGCCCGTTTAGTGCAAATAGTCAGGCGTGACTTTAAAATACCACGTATCGATGCACAGGCAGTTAAGACGCGGTTTGGTGTGCGCTCCAGGCAGGCGGCGTCAGAGTCTCAAGGCCAGCCGAAGGATATTAATAACACGAATTTTAAAATTTATTGCCGAATAAGAATTTACATTGCCTACCAATATTGCTAAAATGGAGTTAAATCGACTGTGAAAGGATGGGTGCCATGCTTTGGAGAGATAAATATGCACTGGGCGTGCCGGTTGTGGACGAACAGCACCGGGAGTTGTTCCAGCGTGTTGAAGCCTTTGTAACGACCCTGCGTTCATCGGCTGCATGGGAGGCAAAGGTCCAGCGTGTTAACGAAACGCTGGAATTCATGAAGGCCTATGTGGTGGAGCATTTTCATGATGAGGAGAATTATCAGCAGCAAATCGGCTATCCCGGTTTTGAGGCTCATAAAAAGATACACGACGATATGGTCAGCTATGTGCTGGAGGTATCGGGCGAATATGAACGCGCCGGCTGTGATGAGCAGATGATGCAGCAGTTTGCCGGAAAGCTCTTAGCCTGGCTGATTAACCATGTGGCGGCCGAGGATCAGCGCATAGCCGACTATGCGGCCGCAAAGGAGGTGACCGGTGATGCCGTCTAAATTTTATGTTCCGTTTTTGCAGGCCACCTGCAACGTCTTTGAGCTGATGCTCGATCTTTGCGACCTCTGTGACCAAAAGATGGAGGACTTTGACTGCGACAGTGAGGATGAGCTGGATATTTCGATTGAGATTGTGGGCGATCTGGCCGGTGAGGTCGTCTACCGCTTCCCGAACCAAACCTCGCTGAATATTGTGGGCATCATGAGCGGCATGGAGATGGATAAGATGGACGATTTTGTCATCTCGGCCATTTCGGAGATTTCTAATATCATCAGCGGCAATGTGCTTACAATGCTGGCCAGTGATGATCTCAACTGCGACATCCGCCCGCCCAAGCTGAAAAAAGCGGATGACAGCGCACAGTATGAACTGTACAATACCTGCTGGCTGTCCAGCTCGGCGGGGGATGTCTGCCTGGAGATACGCTTAAACCCCAATAAGCCTATGCAGCAGGCGGCGGGTTAAGGGTCGTACATAATTAAACATAACACCCGATAAAGCAAAGCCCCGGCTGACGCAGCGCGTCGGCCGGGGCTTTGCTATGGGGGAAAAGAAGATATACAAGAAGAGGGGCCGCCGTCAAATGATTTTATCGGCGGCAGGCGCTTAGACCGCCTTGTGGAAGGTTCGCATCATCACTTCCTGCTGCTGCTCGCGGGTCAGGCGGTTAAAGTTGACGGCGTAGCCTGAGACGCGGATGGTCAGCGTAGGATATTTTTCGGGGTATGCCATTGCGTCGAGCAAGACCTCACGGTTCATCACGTTGACATTGAGGTGGTGCGCGCCTTGTGCGAAGTAACCGTCCAGAATACGGGTAAGATTGTCGACGCGCCCGGCGGCGTCCTTGCCCAATGCGTCGGGCAGAATTGAAAAGGTGTTGGAAACACCGTCCTGGCAAATGTCGCGGTAGGGAATTTTGGCTACCGAATTCAATGAGGCGAGCGCGCCGTTTTCATCGCGGCCATGCATCGGGTTGGCGCCGGGGGCCAGCGGCTCCCCGAGCTTGCGGCCGTCGGGTGTGCTGCCGGTCTTTTTGCCGTACATGACGTTGCTCGTGATGGTCAGCGCCGAGAGTGTATGGACGCCATTGCGGTAGATCGGGTGTTTTTTAAGTGCGTTCGAGAAATAGGTGACAATCTGCACGGCGATATCGTCGGCACGGTCGTCGTCGTTGCCGTATTTGGGGAAATCACCCTCAACCTTAAAATCGGTTGCAACGCCCTGCGCGTCCCGAACCGGCGTGACGCTGGCATAGCGGATAGCCGAGAGCGAATCGGCCGCCACCGAGATGCCGGCTAAGCCAAAGGCGGTCAGCCGCTCGAGGGTGACGTCGTGCAGCGCCATCTGGCTCGCTTCGTATGCGTATTTGTCGTGCATATAGTGGATGATGTTGATGGTGTCGACATAGAGCTCGGCGACGTAATCGAGCACCTTTTTATAGCGTTCAAGCACCGCGTTATAATCGAGCACGCCCGGCTTAAGCTGCGCGATGTCCGGAATAACCGGCGTTTTGGTCAGTTCGTCAACGCCGCCATTGATCGCCATAAGCAGCGATTTGGCAATATTGGCCCGCGCACCGAAGAACTGCACCTGCTTTCCCACTCGCATGGCCGAGACGCAGCACGAAATGGCATAGTCGTCGCCGTAGACCGGGCGCATAAGGTCGTCGTTCTCGTATTGAATCGAATCGGTCTCAATGCTCATTTTGGCGCAGTAGGCTTTAAAGGCCGGGGGCAGGTCGCGGCTCCAGAGCACCGTCATGTTCGGCTCGGGCGCGGTGCCGAGGTTGGTCAGCGTATGCAGGTAGCGCAGCGACGTTTTGGTGACCAACGGCCTGCCGTTGATGCCGACCCCGCCGATCGCCTCGGTGATCCAGGTAGGGTCGCCGCCGAACAGCTCGTTATATTCCGGCGTTCTTAAATGCCGCACCAGCCGCAGCTTGATGATGAACTGGTCGATCAGCTCCTGCGCCTGCCGCTCGGTGATCAGGCCGTTTTTTAAGTCGCGCTCAATATAGATATCCAAAAAGGTTGCGGTGCGACCCAGCGAGGTGGCGGCGCCGTTATTTTCCTTGACGCCCGCCAGATAGGCCATGTATA
>DALYYK010000113.1:0-7636 GCA_031983305.1 Candidatus Fimivivens sp.
CAACACTCTTTTGTATTTTAGACCCATCAAATCATTCCAATCATTTTTATTCTATTCCACCGCCGACGAAAACTTCTGCGGCGGTATTGTGATGCTTTAAAAACAGTTGATCTTCATTTTCGACAAACCGGTCGGACATCATACCGGCAGGAGAAATATTTCTCATCTATTTTACCTTAAACCGCATGCGGTGTAAAGATTTAAGACGTAAATTATTCGTGTCTGACAATATTTGACCGCCACGCGGCAAAACAGGCCGCTGCCTATCGCCTTTAAAACCTCAGGGCAAAGCGCACAAAAGCACGGTTGTATGCGGCAGCGAGCTTTGGGCGCGCGTGGCTTCTGTAACATCAGTAATAGGCATAAACTGCGGGGGCCATTGCCAACGCATGCGCATGCGCTTGGCAACAGCCCCCTGTTTCTATTATTTTGCAAACCTTGTTGCCATCGGGCAAAGCTTTTCCCACGCGAAGCGGATCAGCAGCGTCATGATCGGCACCATCGCCAACGACTTGACGATGCGCGGCATCAACAGCACCATATAGGCCTTACCGGTGGTCATGTGAATCCAGACCGTGTTAAGCCCCAGATTGAGCACCAGCGCAACGATGAGCACGGCTGCCAGAATGCGCCACCACGACTTTGGGCGCTGGTAGAGCAACAGCGCGTAGGTCAGCCCGGTCAGCGCCGCCGTCAGCGTGTAGCCCGGGAAATAAGCCCCGAGCGGGAACAGCACGGCGCCGATAATGTCGGCGATGGCAGCGCCCGAAGCTGCGTAAAACGGCCCGTAAAGCATGGCCAGCATCGAAAGCGGAATAAACGAAAAGCCGATCTTCACAATGGGCGTGCTGATGGACAGAAACCGGGAAAGTACGATTTCCAGTGCGATCAGCAATGCGATGTTTGCGATCTTTAAAGCGGATTTCGATCTCATAGATGTTTGCCTCCTCGTAACAGCCCGTCTGAAAAGCGCTTTCAAACAGGCGCATGTGGGGCCACATGAAGAGAGCTTCTTCAAATGGCAGCGGACGCGAAACAGCACCGCGGGCCTTTTGACCCTTCGTTCGGCGGCAACTTCCCATCCGCCGACACTTGACGCGCTATTTCTACTCTGCATATTTCATACTGAATACCAATCAAAAACGCCCAGACCGCACGGTCGGCTTTCATTGCGCCCTCAGTTGGCACCGCGTACTAGACAAAACGGCTTGGCGCGCCGCTTTGTTTATGCCTGATAATGTGATTACAACAACAACCCTGTGATGCCCATGCCTGTCCATCTTCAAGCAAAGGTCGGATCGGCAACGTCGCTGTACCTGTATTTTATCGCAGACGGCCCGCCGACACAATATGTTTTGGAAATTGATATTGCCTTTTTGATTTACAAAATACATGCAAAAGGCCTTTAGTCCTCTAAAAATGGGATGCAGGACAACAAAAAAAGGCCGCAAACAGTTGCGGCCTCTTTTTGCGCATGCGTGCTGCGTTCAGGCGGTGGAATCAAGCGATTCTTCGTCTTTATCGCTGAAAAGATATTCCTTGGCATAGCGTTTTGGTGAAATGCCGGTCAGCTTTTTAAAGGTGCGTATAAAATGCTCATTGTTATGAAAACCGATCAGCTCGCCAGTTTCCTGAACGCGGCAGCCGCCGCGCAGCAATTCTCTGGCCCTGAGAATACGGCAATGGATGATATAATCCCGTACGCTAAAGCCCGTCGCCAGCTTAAAATTACGGCAAAGATAAAATTTGCTGATAAAAAATTGCGCCGCGATACTGTCCAGTGAGAGCGGCTCGGACAAATGGGCATGGAGATATTTGATAATCGGCTTCATATTAGCCAGCTCCGTGTGGATCTTTGTGGGCGCCGCCTCGCCGGTTGCAAAGTAAGAGAAGCTCTTAACCAAAAAATCCATCAGCAGAATAAATCGCTGCATATCGTTGCCAAATTGCTTACCGGCGGGTGTTTCCAGTCGGTTATACATCTCCTCAAGCTCACGGGTCTGCACTTCGTCCAGGGTGATCTGCACCCTGCCGCACTGCCGGATACAGCCGGCAAAATCGCTTTGCGGCGTGGAAATTTCTTCAACCAGACTTGTCGGAATGCGAAGAACCCGGCTGCGGTAGGAATCATCGGCAACGCTGCGGTGCAAGGTCGCGGGTACTATTAAAAAAAGCTGGCCGCGATGCATCGGATAAATTTCAGGCTCCAGAAAAAAGATGCCCTCGCCCGAGGTGCACAGCGTAATCTCAACATCTTCATGGAAATGCGGACGTTCCATCGAATAAGTGTCATTGCGGCTACAGTGGATTTCATACTTACACCGAATCATATGTACGGCTCCTTTCTTGTTCTGAGGCCCGGCGGGTACGCCGCCCGGTTGACCAAAACTGTCTAATTGTCTGCATAATAGATCAAAATTTTGCAAGATTTTTAAAGCGGATGACATTTTATTCTTCGCGCTTGTGGACATGCCGTCGGGTTTCTTTTTAATAAATTTATACGAAAGCGCATTAAAAAGTCTGTCGCTTTATGCGATACGATAATTTCAAGACCAAATGAAGCGATTTTTTGTAGATTATCATGACACAAAAAGCCTATCATACATTACAGCCCTAGTGTACTGTGACGCATGCTGATTTTCAATAGCAGGCAGCAAGGTGTACAAGATATGCAAGATTTTGTAGCATTAAGTGCAGGAATTTACAAAAAGACGATGCTATGATGAGGGCAGACGAAAGAAAACTATGCGACGGTCTTATCCGCCAGATAAGCTGCGGCGCAGGTTTCTAAGTTTTAAAATCCGGATTTTATCGATACTGATGTTTTTCACACGACTTAAACGAGGAGGAATTTCCATGACATTGTGGACGGTATTGATCGATGTCGGAATGATGAGCGGCCTGCTGCTTATCGGACAGTTCTTGAGAGCAAAGGTGAAAATTTTCCAAAAGCTTTTAATTCCACCGGCCCTGATTGGCGGATTTTTAGCACTGGCCTTTGGGCCTAACGGCCTTGGCTACCTGCCCTTTTCTTCGAGTCTGGGTACTTACGCCAGCGTATTGATCGTTTTGATCTTCGCGGCGATGCCGATTGGCGATAAGCCGAGCAAGGACGCGCTCTCCGGCCCCGCCCTCGGCGGCATGTTCTTTAACATCACCGGCATTGCCGTGCTGCAATACGCCGTCGGTATGTTCCTAACCGTCTATGTGCTTAATAACATCGGGTACGACCTAAACCCAGGCTTTGGCCTGATGATGGCGACCGGCTTCTACGGCGGACACGGTACCGCCGCCGCCGTTGGCCAGACCTATACCGGCCTGGGCTGGGAGGAGGCTTCGGCGCTGGGCTATACCACCGCGACGGTGGGTATTGTTGGCGGCATTATCTTGGGCATTGTAATCATTAACTGGGGAACGCGAAAGGGCTACACCAATTATGTCACCTCCCCGAAGAATCTGCCCGATTCGATGCGCACCGGCCTGATACAGCCTGAGAACCAGACCGTCAGCACCAAAGCGACCATCTCAAGCATTTGCATGGACCCGATGGCCTTTCACCTCGCGGTCGTTTTACTGCCCTCTTTGGCGGGTTATTATCTGAGCAAGCTGCTGATACCTGTCATCGGCGTTGAAATTCCCGCTTTCTGCACTGCGCTGCTGTTCGGATTTATTGTCAACTACATCTTCAACAAAACTGGCGCGCATAAATACGTTGACCGCGGCAGCGTCAGCCGCATCAGCGGCACCTCCACAGACTTTCTGATGATTTCGGGCATCGGCTCGCTCAAGCTGAGCGTTGTCGTGAAATACGCCGTCCCGCTGCTGGTTGTTTGTGCGGCTGGTTTTGTGATCAACTGGGTGTGGTTCCTTGTGGTCGGCAAATATTCTTCGCCAAAGGATTGGTTTGAACGCAATATGATGGTTTGGGGACACGCCACCGGCGTTGCGGCCACCGGCGTTATGCTTCAGCGCGTCGTAGATCCTGATTTAAAGTCGCGCGGCATCGAAGACTCGGGCATTGCAGACCTGTTTAACCGGCCCATTATTGTTGGCCTACAGGTGATACCGCCGCTTGTTATGACCTCTATAGCCGCGGCAGGTATCCATATTGTGACCTGGGTAACCTTTGCCATCGTGGTGGTGATGTCTGTTATTGCGTATGTCTTTAAATGGTGGTGTCCTTTTGCAAAGCAGCCGGTCAAGCCGACGCAGACCGTCAAGAATTAACCGCCGTTCCCATTCCGGCCAAGTGCTCAATTCAATAAGGAGGACTATACCATGATCTATGATGTCATACATTTTGAGGCGCTGGGCGCAGAGGCGGCACATCTTGAGGAGGAAACCGTCCTTTCTCAGCAAAACGGCTGCCTGCCCAACGACCTGAAATATCTGATAACGCCCGACACCGTGCAGGATTTTCTGGAGAAAAACCCCGATGTGGCATTGCCGAATATCATCAGCACCAAGACCCATTCGGTGCTGCCGAGGGAATATTTAGACGGCGTTAAAAAAAGCATCATCACCCGAAGCGCGGGCTACGACCATTACGAAACGCTGGCAGGCCGGGCGAATATTGCGTCGCTGCGCAACTACTGTGTGGGCGCGGTCGCCCAAACGGCCATAAAATTCATGTATGCGACGCTTGGACTGCTCAACGAATACATGGCCAGCACAAAAAGCTTCGAGCGCAATAAGGTGGACTCCTTTATGGAGATTTCGCCGCAGCGGGTGGCCACTGTTTTTGGTGTGGGCAACATCGGCAAGCGCATCTATGATCTGGTTGCGGCAAACGGTCTTTACGCACAGGCGGTCGATATCCGTCAGAATATTTTGGCGGAGCAATATTGCCATCAGGTACGCTTTGTCAGCAAGGAAAAGGCGATCGCCAACAGCGACGTCATTATCAACGCGATGAATTTGACGCGCATTCCGAGCAGTCCCTTTTACAATGTCAACTATTTTTCGGAAGAGGTGCTCTCAAAGGCCAAGCCCGGCCTGTGCTTTATCAACGTCACCCGCGGCGAAATAGCCCCAGAATCGGGCCTGCTCAGACTCTACGACCGGGGCATTATCGGTGGGCTGGGACTGGATGTTTTCACCGACGAAGAGGAATTCTCCAAAAGCGTCATGAAGGAAAGCACCTGCACGACAGCCGATTGCGCGGCCTCCAAAACGATTTTGCAGCGCGCGCTCGACCACAGCGCCAATATGTACGTTCAGCCGCATCAGGGCTTTAACTCCGATTTGGCGGTTATCGCAAAAGCGCGCGAGGCCATTCGGCATTTGGAGGCGTGGCATAAGAACAAGGGACGCTGCTTTGATGAGCAGCTACCCTATTACCGCATCGATAAGCTGCCGTTGGAGGCGCTTGTCTGAGAAAAACGGTAAAGATACCTGTGAAGAACAGGGTGTGTGACAATAAAAACAGGCTGTCGGTATGAAGCTGGCAGCCTGTTTTTGGTATTTTGAGCAATATTCCCAATAAAAATAAGACTAGCTGTTGGTAAACGCACTACGCGCTTCCCCAACAACAACAAAGGATAACTCCAATGCTAAATGAAGCTTGACTTTTGTCGTTAAAAATATAACTTTTTCAACAGACTGAGAGCCGGCACCATACAGTGCCGGCTCTGTTAAATACTTTTAAGAAGGTTTTTAGAACACAATTATTGCCACCGCGCCTGCCAGAATGATGGACAAAATTACGCGCTCTACCCAGATAATAAGCAGATCGGTCAGTTTGATCGGAATTTTAGTCGAGAGGATGCAGGGCACCACCGCCGAGAAGAAGATAATCTCAGAAATGCAGGTGACCGCAACGACATAACGCGCCTGAATCGAAGCGCCGATCAAGAATGCCGCGGGCAGGAACATCTCCGCGATGCTGGTAGCCAACGCCTGCGCGGCGACGAGCGCTTCAGGAATTTGCATCGCCAGCGTAAAGGGATAGAAGATATAGCCGAGAACCTTAAAGATCGGCGTAAAGATCGCGAGCAGCATACCGGCCAGACCAATGGACATGATGGTCGGCAGGATGGTCGTGATCATTCTGCCGCCGTCTTTGGCGCTTCTCAGTACATTCTGCGCAACCGAGCCGGAATTTTCGGCAACGATCATCGCCTCGTCAAAGGCCTTCTTCAAGCGGTTGGTTTTAATGACCTCCTCGGGGTCGGGCGTGACGTTCTCCATATATTCGTCGGGAATTCTAGTCGTGGGGAACACTCTTGCGACAATTGCCGTCACCGCAAAGGTGATTAAAAGCGTGGACCAGAAATAGAAATTCCATCGATCCATCAACTCAAGCGTGCGGGCCACAACAACCATAAAGGTGGCGGACACGGTGGAAAATCCGGTCGCGATGATCGCCGCTTCTCTCTTGGTATATTTGCCGCTCTGGTACACCTTATCGGTGATCAGCAGCGCCAAAGAATAGCTGCCTACAAACGAGGCGACGGCATCAATAGCGGAGCGCCCGGGCGTTCTCCAGATCTTACGCATGAACGGCTGCATAAAAACGCCGATAAACTCCATGAGGCCGTAATCGGTTAAAAACGCCAGGAACAACGACCCAAGCGGGATCAAAAACGCCAGCGAGCAACAGAGGGTATTAAACAGAAACGGGAACAAATCAGGGTTCTCATGCAAAAACGCCGGCCCTAAATGCCATATGTACATGATACCGCAAATAACGCCCAGAATTTTAAATATCGAGAAAAAGATATCGATCGGACTTTTGTTCCAGGTCTTTTTGACAAAAGGCATAATAGCGCCGACGATCATGATCACCAGAACAACATATTTCTGATTGCTGCCCAGCGCCGTTCTGATAATCGTGGTCAGATGATCTAACGGAATTGAACTCCTGCCTTTATAGGGAATAGACACAAAGAACATGAAAATGCCGATCAGACTGCAGGCAATGAACTTAAAAACCGTCAGGGAATTCGCCTTTTTTGACACTGTTTCCGTTTGCATAAAATTACGCCTCCTTATTGTAATGGGTTGCCATAATGCGAGCGGATCGATCACTTTATTATACTATCATATTAGCGTCGAATTTTTGTCGATTTTTATTCATAAAATGTTCTATTTTAAATAATTTTGTAGTGGATTTGCGTTTAATTTAAGGAAAAATAACGCCAAAACAGAAAAGAGAGACGGTAAAATCATCGTTGCTTTCAAAATCCACTCTTTAATAGGGATAAAAAGTGCTCTTCCCTTCCTAAACAGGCTGAATATCGGTATGCAACGCCCAACACCACATAAAAGTATCAAGGGCGGACGGCTATGCCCGTCCGCCCTTGATACTTTATTAAAGATTGTGCCATACGTCACAACGGTTGGATGATACCCTACTGGTGATACAGATGCCCGGGTCACCGTATATTGACATGTACAGGACACTTTCTGATGCAGGCTCCGCTCTTGATGCAAATACCGGGGTCTTCCCGGACGTTCTCATAACTGATTGAGCCCCATGCGAGGGGTCTCACGGAACACCATCGCTTCGTCGCAGGCTTTAAGCACCGCTGAATGGGCACCCTCTCAGGCTGTCTTACCACCGTTAATGCAAAATGCATTGCCGCACTTTATCGATGTACATCATACAGCGCTCGCAGGAAATACAGCGGGACTT
>DALYYK010000114.1:0-7602 GCA_031983305.1 Candidatus Fimivivens sp.
CCCCCCGCGCGCTATACCGAGGCGTCGCTGATCAAGGCGCTTGAAGAAAACGGCATCGGCCGCCCGTCGACCTACGCGCCGACCATCTCGACCATCATCGATCGCGGCTATGTCGAGCGCAACGCCAAAACGCTGACGCCGACCCCGCTGGGCGAGACGGTCACGGGGCTTTTGCGCGATCAGTTCAAGCACATTGTCGATGTCAAATTCACCGCCGGCATGGAGGGGAATTTAGACCGCGTCGAGAGCGGCACGGACGACTGGGTCAAAACGCTCGGCAGTTTTTACGACGACTTTGACACGACGCTCAAAACCGCTGAAAAGCAGATGGAGGGCATCCGTGTCAAGGTGCCGGACGAGGAGACCGAGGAGGTCTGCGAGCTCTGCGGGCGCAAGATGGTCATCAAATCGGGGCGATTTGGCAAGTTTTTGGCCTGCCCGGGCTATCCCGAATGCAAGAACACTAAAAAAATTGTGCAAAAAACCGGCGGTTTCTGCCCCAGGTGCGGCGGCGAGATGCTGACGAAAAAGTCTAAAAAAGGCCGCAGCTTCTACGGCTGCGCCAATTTCCCGAACTGCGACTTTATGACCTGGGATAAGCCGCTGCCCGACAAATGTCCCAAATGCGGCGCGTCGCTCTTTAAAAAGGCGGGGCGCAATGGCGGCATCGTCTGCCACAAAGAAGACTGCGGCTACACCCGCGCCGCCGACAAGTCGGAGAAGGCCGAATGAGCCCCGTGTCAAGTTCGGTTTCAATTATCGGCGCGGGGTTAGCGGGCTGCGAGGCCGCATGGGCGCTTGCGCAGCGCGGCGTCACGATCACATTGTATGAGATGAAGCCGCAGAAGCGTTCTCCTGCGCATCAAAGCGCCGATTTTGCCGAATTGGTCTGCTCCAACTCTCTCAAAGCCGCGCGGCTTGAATCGGCTGCCGGGCTGCTCAAGGCCGAAATGCGCCACATGGGCTCGCTGCTTTTAGACTGCGCCGATCAATGCGCGGTGCCTGCCGGCGGTGCGCTGGCGGTGGACCGCGATGTCTTCGCGGCGCTTGTCACCGAAAAGATTCGCGCCCACCCGCTGATCACCGTTGTGACGGGGGAAGTGGCAAGCCTTCCTGAGACGGGCGAGGTCATCGTCGCGACAGGGCCGCTGACCAGCGAGGCCTTCAGCGATGCCATCGCCGAAAAAACCGGTGCCGAGCGCCTGAGCTTCTACGACGCGGCAGCACCCATCGTCGAGTTTTCCTCCATTGATAGGACCAAGGCGTTTTTTGCCGCGCGCTACGGGCGCGGCGAGGACGATTATATCAACTGCCCGATGAACAAAGAGCAGTACGAGCTGTTTTTAAACGCGCTGACCACCGCCGAGCGCGCCGAGTTGCATAGCTTTGAAAACCTGACCGTCTACGAGGGCTGCATGCCCATCGAGGTGCTGGCCGCGCGCGGTAAAGACGCCATCCGTTACGGTCCGATGAAGCCGGTCGGCCTGACCGACCCCGCGACCGGCCGCCGCCCGTGGGCGGTGGTGCAGCTTCGGGCCGAGAACCGCGCGGGCACGCTTTATAACCTCGTCGGCTTTCAGACCAATTTAAAATTTGGCGAGCAGAAGCGGGTGTTTTCATTGATTCCGGGGCTTGAAAACGCGGTGTTCGCACGCTACGGCGTCATGCACCGCAATACGTTTATCGATTCGCCCCGTTTGCTCGATGAACAGCTTCGGTTAAAATCTGAGCCGCGCATCCGATTCGCGGGCCAGATCACCGGCGTCGAGGGGTACATCGAATCGGCGGCCAGCGGCATCTGGGCGGGCATCTCGCTCGCGCGGGCGCTTAGCGGTCAAGCGCCGCTCACGCTGCCCCGTGTTACCATGCTCGGCGCGCTGCTTTCTTACATCACCGACGTCAGTGTGAAGCATTTTCAGCCGATGGGCAGCAATATGGGCATTCTGCCGCCGCAGGACGAAAAAATCCGGGACAAGCAGGCGCGCTACCTTGCTTTGGCCCAACGCGCGATGCAGTCGCTTGAAGCTATGACATTTTAATAGAACAACGGGAGGGCTTTGCATGAACATTGTTATTGACGGCTTTGGCGGCGACCATGTGCCGCTTGAGCCGCTGCGCGGCGCCGCCGCCGCCGTAGCGGAATTGGGTGTGTCGGTCACCGTGACCGGCGACGAAGAAAAGCTGCGCGCCTGCGCCAAAGAAAATAATATTTCACTTAAAGATATCACCTTCGTTCACGCGCCTACCGTCATTCCGGTGGACGAGGAGCCGACCAAAATTTTAAAGGACTACGCCGACTGTTCAATGGCCGTCGCGTTAAAGCTTGTGGCCGACGGCAAGGCCGACGCCGTCGTCTCAGCGGGCTCGACCGGCGCGCTGCTCGCGGGCGCAACCTTCATCGTCAAGCGCGCCAAGGGGGTTAAGCGCCCTGCCATCGGCACGCTGGTTCCGATGTCGGGCGGGCGCTTTTATCTGCTTGTCGACGCGGGCGCCAACCACGACTGCCGCGCCGAGATGCTCTGCCAGTTCGCGGTCATGGGCACCGCCTATTATGAAAAGATTGTGGGCGTCAAGTCCCCGCGCGTTGGCATTGTCAACATTGGCACCGAGGAGCACAAGGGCACCGAGCTGCAACGGCAGACTTACGCGCTGCTCAAAACGGCCGACGCGCTCAACTTTATCGGCAATGTCGAGGCGCGCGAGCTGCCCAATGGCGGCTGCGACGTCGCGGTGTGCGACGGCTTTACAGGCAATGTGATTTTAAAGCTTTCCGAGGGCTTCGCGGCCTTTTTTAGCGGCGTGCTCAAGGGCGTTTTTATGGCTAATATCGGCACTAAAATTGGCGCGCTGCTCGTCTCAAAGCAGCTCAGCGCGTTTAAACGGTCGATGGACTACAAAGAATATGGCGGTGCGCCGATTTTAGGCGCGGCAAGGCCGGTGCTCAAGGCGCACGGCAGCTCGGACGCCAAAGCGTTTAAAAATGCGATTCGTCAAGCGAAATTTTGCATCGAGCGCGACGTCTGTCAGGAGATTGAGCGGGGCGTTGCCCGGTTAAAAAGTGAGGAAAAGGAGTAGGGATTAAATAATGCAGCAGCTCCAAAAGGTGATCGGTTACCAGTTTAAGGATTTAAACTATCTGAAGGTCGCGCTGACTCACTCCTCCTACGCCAATGAGAGCCGTCAGACGGCGGCAAACAACGAGCGGCAGGAGTTTTTGGGCGATGCGGTGCTGTCGCTGATTGTCGCCGACTATATTTTCCGCCACCGCAAGGTGCCGGAGGGCGAGCTGACCAAGATACGCGCGTCGCTGGTCTGCGAGGCGGCGCTGGCTCAGTTTGCGCAGCAGATTGAGCTGGGCAACTACCTGATGCTCGGGCGCGGCGAGGAACATAACGGCGGGCGCACCCGCCCCTCAATTCTGGCCGACGCGTTTGAGGCGCTGATCGCCGCGATCTACCTCGACGGCGGCATGCCCGCCGCCCGTGATTTTGTGCTGCCGTTCATCGGTGACACGGTTGAGCACGCGGCGGGGACCGACCTGCACGACTACAAGACCCAGCTTCAGGAGATCATCCAGAAAAACCCGGAGGAGCGGGTCTCCTACATCCTTGTGGACGAGCGCGGGCCGGACCACGACAAGTGGTTCTCGGTGCAGGTGCATCTCAATTCCAACGTCATCGGCTGCGGCGAGGGTAAAAGCAAAAAAATTGCCGAACAGCAGGCGGCGCGCGAGGCGCTCTTGCTTATGGGCATCAAGCTGTGAACCGACCATTAAAACACGGCAACCTTGCCGTGTTTGTGCCGCATATCGGCTGCCCGCACCGGTGCAGCTTCTGTGACCAGTGCGTCATCTCAGGCGAAGAAAAAGCCCCGACCCCGCAGGATGTGACGGCGCTCTGCCAATCGGCGCTGGAGTGCGCGTCGGACAGGCGGCTTGAGCTCGCGTTTTTCGGCGGCAGCTTCACAGCGATCGACCGCGATTATATGTGTGCATTGTTAGATGCGGCCAGCGCATTGGTCGGAAAAGGCCTTTGCGGCATCCGACTTTCCACCCGCCCCGACGCGGTGGGAGAGGAGATGCTCTCGCTGCTCAAGACCTACCCGGTTACCGCGATTGAGCTCGGCGCGCAGTCGATGAACGACGCGGTGCTGCAAAAAAACGCGCGGGGTCACACAGCGCAGGATGTCATTGACGCCTCGGCGCGCATCCGGCGCTTCGGCTTTGAATTGGGGCTGCAAATGATGCTTGGGCTTTACGGCGAAACGGAGCAGGATGCTTATGATACGGCCAAGGCGCTCATCGCCTGCCGCCCCGACACGGTGCGCATTTACCCCGCGCTCGTGCTGCAAGGTACCGCGCTCGCGCGTCAATTGGCGGCGGGAACATATAATGCGTTAACACTAGAAGAAGGCATTCAGCGTACCGCGCGCGTGATGGAGCTGTTTGAGGCGGCAGACATCCGCATCATCCGCGTAGGGCTGCATCCTTCAAAGGCACTCGAGCAAAAGTTGGTCGCGGGGCCGTATCATCCGGCGTTTCGCGAGCTGTGCGAGGGCGAATTGATGCTGGCCCGACTGATGCCGCTGCTGTCTACCGTGCCGAAAGGGCATATCATCGTCGGCGTGCGCCCGCAGGATATCTCGCGCATGACCGGCCAGCAAAAACGCAACCTCAAAACGTTGGTGGCGCGCGGTTACATCGCGCGGGTTGTGCCGTGTGATACGGCGCGTCCGCTGCACCCCGCGCTTTTGCCGGATTTTGAATAACCCAGCCCACAAACTTGCAGGAAGGAAGATGCCGCTTTGCGACTGAAATCACTTGACATTCAGGGATTTAAGTCCTTTGCCGACCGCACAACGCTGGAATTTAACGACGGCATCACCGCCGTCATCGGCCCGAACGGCTCGGGCAAGAGCAATATTGCCGACGCGGTGCGCTGGGTGCTCGGCGAGCAGTCGACCCGCACGCTGCGCGGCGGCAAGATGGAGGACGTGATCTTTGGCGGCACGCAGGCGCGCAAGGCGCAGGGCGTCGCCTCGGTCACCTTAAATATCGACAACGCTGATCGTTCGATGACGGGGCTCGACTGCGACGAGGTGGTCATCACCCGCAGGCTCTACCGCTCGGGCGACAGCGAATACCGCATCAACGGCGCGCAGGTGCGCTTAAAGGATATTAACGAGCTATTTATGGACACCGGCCTCGGGCGCGACGGGTATTCGATCATCGGTCAGGGCCGCGTTGCTGAAATTGTCTCGGCGCGTTCCAAAGAGCGGCGCGAGATTTTTGAAGAGGCGGCGGGCATCTCAAAATACCGCTATCGCAAGACCGAGGCCGAACGCCGACTGGCGCTCGCCGAGGACAACCTGCTGCGCCTGCGCGATATTCTAGCCGAGCTTGACGGGCGTTTGGCACCCCTAAAGCAGCAGTCCGAAAAAGCGCAGCAATTCCTGACGCTGGCGGGCGAGAAGAAGCAGCTGGAGGTTTCGGTGTGGATGCACACGCTCTCACAGCTCGGTACCCGCGCGGCGGCGATTGAAGATAAGTTACTACTGGCGCAGGCTGATTTTGACATGGCTGACAGCACCGTGACCGAATGCGAGCAGGAATTTGCTGAGGAGATGGAGCGGGGCCGCGCGCTGATGGTCGCGATAGAAGCGCAGCGCGCCGAGATGAACCGCTATAGCGAATTGGCCGCGTCGTTTGAGTCGCAAAAGGCGGTGCTGCAAAACGATATCGGCCACCACGAGCGGTCGATTAAAGAAATTGAGACGCAGATCGAACAGGCCGGGCGCTCGCAGAGTGAGGTCGAGGCTGAGCTTGAAACGGCGCGGCAGGCGCTTTTGCAGCGGCGGCAAACGCTTGAAGCGCTGGCGGTGCAAAAAGAGACGCTGACCCGTCAGCTAAACGAGCTGGCCGAGACGCAGCAGCGCTGCGCCTCCGAGCTCAATGCCTTGAGAATCCGCCGCGCCGGCGCGTTTGAAGCCATTGAAAGCGCCCGGCTCGATTCCGCGGCCGCCGTGACGCTGCTGGGAGAGAGCGCCGAGCGCATCGCGGCCATCGCGCAGGCGCAGAGCGCCCGCGAGCAAGCCGTGGTCGACGCGCAAAGCGAGCAGCGCGAATGCGAGCAGCTTCTGGTTGAGATTAACGAGACGCTTGTTTCCTTAGACAACGAATCAAAGGGCTATCTGTTAAAGCAAAACAGTCGTAAGCAGAAGGTCGCGGAGCTGGATATTCAGCTAAACGACCTGCGGCAGAAAATAGGGGAGCGCCGCTCCCGTGCACGCCTATTGTCCGATATGGATAAAAATATGGAGGGCTTTGGCCAATCCATCAAATACATTATGAATCAGGCGCGGGCGGGTGCTGTCAAGGGGCTGCACGGACCGGTGTCGTCGCTGATCACCGTCGACGACGCGCACACCGTCGCGATTGAGACGGCGCTTGGCGGCGCGATGCAGAACATCGTCGCCGATAATGAAGAAACTGGCAAGCGGGCCATCGGCCTCTTGCAATCGGCCAAGGCGGGGCGTGCGACCTTTTTGCCGATGACGTCGGTCAGGGGCAGCCGCCTCGATACAAGCGGCGTTGACGCGATGGTCGGCTTTGTCGGGCTCGCGTGCAATTTAGTGCGCTATGACAAGCAGTACGACGGCGTTATCACCTCGCTGTTGGGCCGCGTCGTCGTGGCCGAAGATTTAGACGCCGCCGTCACCATCGCCAAAAAGCACGGCTACCGCTTTCGCATCGTCACGCTCGACGGGCAGGTCGTCAATGCGGGCGGCGCAATGACCGGCGGCTACACCGCCAAATCGGCGGGTATTCTGGGTCGCCAGGGCGAGATTGACCGCCTGAATCAACAGTGCGAGACGCTTGAGGCGCAGGCCAAAGTTGTTGCCGAACGTCGCGACGCCGCGGCAGCCGAGCTGGCCGCCGTGGAGGCCGAGCTGGCCGCCATCGCCGCGCGGCGCAGAACCTGCGAGGAGGATAAGGTTCGCTGCACAGCCGAGCTTTCGGCTGCTATCGCTCGCTTGAAGGACGCTGAGCGGCAGGCGCGCGAGACCGCCGCCGAGCGCGAGGCGCTGACCGCCCGCATTGAAGAGATGAAGCAAAAGAGCGGCAGCGCCAAAACGCTGACCGATACCCTTTCAGCCGAGCTGGAAACGTTGCAAAACGACATTGCTCAGGGCGGCGCACGCAGCGCCGAGCTTGGCGCGCAGCGTGACGCGCTGCTGGGCGAGCAAAACGACAATGCGACGCAGGCAGCTCTTTGCGCGCGCGACATCGCCGCCGCGGAGGGGGATATTGCCCGCCTGACCGAGCAGCTTGGCGCGACCTGCGCGCAAAGCGGTGAGAATACGCAGAAAATTGCGCAGCTTAAAGCGCGGATTGAAGAAACGCACGCGCAGATCGCCGAGCTTGGACAAAAGCTCGAGCAGGGCCGCGCTGGGGCGCAGCAGGCACAGACGCTGATCGCCCAAACGATGCGCGAGCGGGATGAAAGCGAGCGCCGCACAGCATCGCTTCGCGCCAGAGAGCGTGAAGAAAGCGCCCGCCGCGACGGTCTTTACCGCGAGGTGGTGCGTTTGGGTGAGCAGAAA
>DALYYK010000115.1:0-7591 GCA_031983305.1 Candidatus Fimivivens sp.
CATGCGGCGTCAGCGGCTATACTCTAAAGGTAAACCCTTTTAATCAGCCGGGCGTTGAGGACTATAAAACAAATATGTTTGCGCTGCTGGGCAAGCCGGGGTACTAAAACCGGCGGGCCGGCTGTTACAAAAATAAACGTGGGCGCTGTTTGACAAGGACGGCAACCGAAATCTGGGAGGAATACATCATGATCAAGCTTATCGTTGGAAACAAAGGCTCCGGAAAAACCAAGGCCATGATTCAAATGGCAAACGATGCAGTCAAGACCTCGAATGGGAACGTAGTCTGCGTAGAAAAGGGTATTCAGCTAACCTATGACCTCAATTATCAGGTGCGCCTGGTCGACGTTGAGCAGTATGGTATCAGCGATTATGATGCGTATTACGGCTTCCTCTGCGGGCTGATGGCCGGCAACTACGACATCACCGACATTTTCTGTGACGCGACCTTTAAGATCTGTGGCAAAAATCCGGACCGGTTTGCCGATATGGTAGATAAGCTGTATAAATTAACCTCCGCAAATGGGTTGACCATTGTGTTTACGGTCTCCGCCGACGTAGAGGAGCTCCCCGAAAGAATTCGCAAATACAAGATTTAAACATTTTATTTGATTTTTGCGTCGGAAACGATGGTTTTCGGCGCAAAAATTATTGACAAACAAAAATCGGGACACTATAATAATTAGGTAACGCCCGCGTTACATCTCTATTTTTTGCGCCCTAACGCTGGACGCAAAGTCAAAGATGAGGAGAGAACCATGCAGATTTCGATCAAACAGGTTTTGGACATCATCGGTGAAAAGCAGAATTTTGCGGGCGATATTGACCTTTCTTGGGTTCTGAGGCATGGCAAGAAGCTTTTCCCTGATGCACTGGCGGTCAGCGGAGAGGTCTTTAACCGTGCCGGCGTTGTAACGCTGCGCTACCAAATCAGCGGCAGGATGCCCCTTGCGTGCGACCGCTGCCTGATGCAGTCAGAGCGAGACCTTCAAGAGACCTTCACCCATACTGTGGTGTCGGGCCTTGAGGATGACGCGCTCGATGACGCTTTTTTAACCGCCCCGGATGGGGTTCTCGCGCTTGATGAGATCGCGAGTGCGGATCTTCAGCTTTCCCTGCCGCAGGTGTTCCTTTGCAAAACCGATTGCAAGGGGCTGTGTCCTGTCTGCGGGGCGGATCTCAACACAACAAATTGTGGCTGCAAGCCTGAGCCGGGCGACAGTCGCATGGCCATTTTAAAAAATTTGCTACAAGGCTAAGGAGGTACTGTAAAGATGGCGGTTCCGAAGAAAAAGGTATCTAGAGCGCGTAGAGATAAAAGACGTTCCAGCGTCTGGAAGCTGGATGCTCCTGCGCTTTCCAAGTGCACCCAGTGCGGCGAGCTGAAAATGCCGCATAGAGTGTGCCCCGTGTGCGGATTCTACAAAGGCAAGGAAGTTGTCAAGGTAGAGGCGTAAGAGCGCTCACGACAAAGAGAAAGATAGAGGGGGAAGCGACTTTCCACCTCTATTTTTTTGTATCGGGGGCATTCTATTAAAAGCCTGTTGCCGTGTTGAAACAGCCCGAATACATTTAGGCATTTAATCGGCGCTGCTGACATTTTCACGGTTTTAAATTTTTAAACGTCCTAAGCGGTCTTAGGATGCGCTCAGCCGAGAGGGGGTCCAGCATGGCGGTCAGAATATCGGGGGTCGAAAAACGCTCCATCGCGCAGCGCCACGGCATCAAAAGTGGTGATGTGTTGCTTAAAATCGATAACGAAGAGATCGGCGACGTGCTTGACTACCGTTTTTATATGACAGCCAAAAGGCTGACGCTGACGCTTGTGCGCGACGAAGCCCCCTATAGCGTCACAATTAAAAAAGATGAATACGATGATTTGGGGCTCGAGTTTGAAACCTATCTGATGGACAAGCAGCGCAGCTGCCGCAATAGCTGCATTTTTTGCTTTATCGATCAGAACCCCAAGGGCATGCGCGAGAGCATCTATTTTAAGGATGACGACGACCGGCTGTCGTTTTTGTTTGGCAACTATATCACGCTGACTAACCTGACCGACCACGATGTCGATCGCATTCTGCGCATGCACATCAGCCCGATTAACATCTCTGTGCACACCACCGACCCCGATCTGCGGGTCAAAATGATGGGCAACCGATTTGCGGGCAGTTCATTGCAGCGGCTCTATCGGCTATGCGAAGGAAATATTAAGATCAACACTCAGCTCGTGCTCTGCCCGGGGTATAACGACGGCGCGGCGCTCGAGCGCACTCTTTCAGATCTCGACCCGCTCGTGCCCAAGATTCAATCGATTGCCTGCGTACCGGTAGGGCTGACCGCCTACCGAGACGGACTGCTGCCGCTTCGACCCTTTACGCAGCAGGAGGCGTCGCAGACGATTGATACGATTGAAAAATACGCCGATCGCTGGTTTGCGTGTCATGGCATGCGGGTGGGTTACCCCGCCGACGAATTTTTTTTGCTGGCCAAGCGGCCCATTCCTCAAGCGGCGTATTATGGCGACTTTGCGAATCTTGAAAACGGCGTGGGTCTTATCGCCAACACCGAGCTGGAGTTTTGCAATCTGTTGCCGCTTTTAGAGCCGAATAGCACGCCGCGCCGCATCTCGGTCGCAACCGGTGTCGCGGCGGGCGACGCGATCAAAAAGCTGTGCGCTAAGGCACAGGAATGCGCCCCGGCGCTAAAGGCCGAGGTGTTTCCGATTCCGAGCCGCTTTTTCGGAGGGCGTATCACTGTGACGGGGCTGGTCACCGGCAGCGATATCATCACCGAGCTTAAAGGCCGCCCGTTGGGCGACCTGCTGATCATCCCGTCCTGTATGCTCAGGCGGGAGCAGGATAAATTTTTAGACGACACCACGCCGGAAACAGTTTCAGAGGCATTAGGTATTCCGGTCAGAGTGGTGCAGGACGACGGCGCTTCGTTGGCCGAAGCGCTTGTGGAATAGAAAGGAGGCGCAAAGCCCATGTCAAAACCTATTGTGGCGGTGGTCGGCCGCCCGAATGTGGGAAAATCGACGCTGTTCAATAAGCTGACGGGCAAGCGGCTCGCGATTGTTGAGGACACGCCCGGCGTGACCCGCGACCGCATTTACGCGCCCTGCGAATGGCTGAACAGGGAGTTTATGCTCGTCGACACCGGCGGCATCGAGCCGTTTTCGGACGATATCATCCTCTCTCAGATGCGCAGACAGGCACAGTTGGCCATCGACAGCGCCGAGGTGATCATCCTCGTGGTCGATTTGAAAAGCGGCGTGACCGCGACCGATCAGGAGGTCGCCACGATGCTGCTCAAAAGCAATAAGCCGATTGTGCTGTGCGTCAATAAATGCGACCGGGTGGGCGATCCGCCGCCCGATTTTTACGAGTTTTATAATTTGGGTCTTGGCGACCCTATCGCCGTTTCGTCGCTGCACGGCCACGGCACCGGCGATTTGCTCGACGTGGTGTGTGATCACATTGATTTTTCAAATCGTGGGCATATCGAGAGCGACCGCATCGCGGTGGCGGTCATCGGCAAGCCGAATGTGGGTAAATCCTCGATCATCAACCGCATCGCGGGGGAAGAACGGGTGATCGTCTCGGACATCGCGGGCACGACCCGCGACGCGACCGATACTGAGATCGATAATGATTATGGCAAATATCTGTTCATCGATACGGCGGGCATCCGCCGCAAAAACAAGGTGACCGAATCGATTGAGCACTATTCGGTGCTGCGTGCCTATATGGCGGTCGACCGCGCCGAGGTTTGCGTCATCATGATAGACGCGATCGAGGGCTTTACCGAGCAGGATTCCAAGATTGCGGGCTATGCCCACGAGCAGGGCAAGGGCTGCATTGTCGCGGTAAACAAGTGGGACGCGATCGAAAAGGACGACAAGACGATGATCGAATATCAGCGCAAGCTTGAAAACGATTTTTCGTTCATGAGCTATGTGCCGTTTATTTTCATCTCGGCCAAGACCGGGCAGCGTGTTGACAAGCTGTTCGAGCTGATCAATCAGGTATCGGCCAACAACGCCATGCGCGTCACGACCGGCGCGCTCAACGACCTGCTGGCGCACGCGACGGCCCGCGTGCAGCCGCCCTCCGACAAGGGCAAGCGGCTGAAGATTTATTATATTACCCAGCCCGCCACCCGCCCGCCCACCTTTGTCTGTTTTGTCAACAATAAGGAGCTGTTCCATTTTTCGTACCAGCGCTACCTTGAGAATCAGATTCGAGAGTCGTTCGGGCTTAAAGGCACGCCGGTGCGCATTATCTCACGCGAGCGCGGGGAATAACGTATATATTAATTGTATTATAAAGAAGCCGGCGCCAAAAAAGAAGGGGCCGGCTTCTTGTATTTGTAGATGGTGTTTGGTATTATAACAAAAGGTGTCGGTGCATAACGGCCCGACAGGATGCACCCAAGGTAACGCCCGCTTTGATTGAACTGCCGTCGGCTGCGCCTGCGAATGCTTACATGGCGCTGAAACAAGGCGTGACGGTGCAGTATGCCGATGATGTAATTTCATTTTGCCTGCACTCTTGAGAATATCAGCAGCGTTATCTGTACCGGTGCGGGGGCTGAGGTGGCGCTTTATGATGCCGCTTCCAAAGCGAAAATAATCAGACATCAACGGCGACGGCGTATACCAGAGATTCTGAACCGGGGGTTATCTGGAAGTTCTCTGCGCTGCTGTCCGGCCCCGCCGAACAGGCTGTAAGCTACAAAATAAGCAGTATAAGCGTGTTTTAAAACAGCTTAAAATTATGATAGGGGTGTTTTGATGAGCGAAGAGCAGAGAGCTGCTGCGGTGATCACAAACGATACGAACAATGCGCCCAAAAACTATACCTGTAAAAAATGTGGGATGGTCTATGATAAACCGCAGAAGCGTTGTGCGACTTGTGGGACTAAAATGCGCACCATTAAAGTGACGAAGCTGGAAGTCCTTGCTATTTTTATAGTCTTGTTCGTCGTGGGAATGATGACAGGGCATACGCCCAAGGTTATAGCGGCGGCTGAAAATCTGCTGACCAGCGGCTTTTATGCCAGCCCAATAGGGCAAAATATTGACAGCAAAGCAATAGAGGCGTCTCTTGACGATATGATCATGCAATATGATGACAACCGTCTTCTTTGGAATGAAACGTATTTAAATCATCGTGTAAAATTTACTGGGGTAGCCGCCAATATATATGGCAACGCCGAGTATGGACATATTTATATCAACTCGGTTGTGCTGACCTATGCGCATTTTAAAAGCTTCAACACTAAAGAGTTGCTCTCTATTCGTGTGGGGGACAGTGTCACCATTATAGGGACATGCGATGGTTTTTCTAAGGACGGCTCGCAATGGAGTCTGGACTTTGTAAATTGTCGTGTTATAAAAAATGGGCTGCCCTCTTAAAGCATCCCGAATGGCAAACAATATAAAATTCAAATGGTTAGGACAGGAGGTGCCATCTCATGGCAAAACTATACATCCTAGGCGCGGGCGGCATGGGCACCGCGATGGCGGTGGCGATGTCGAACGTCGGGCACGAGGTATGGCTCTGGGGTTGGAGCAAGGAAGAGAACGACCGAATCCGGCAGGCGCGCGAGCATGTGCAGCTTTTAAAGGGCATTAAAATCCCCGAGGCAGTTCAGATTGTCGATACCGTTGACGGCGTTGAGATGGCCGACGCGGTGCTGATCGCGACGCCGACCGTAGGCGTGCGCGGCGCTGCCAAGCAGCTGATCGGACGACTTTCGCCCGATATTCCGGTGGCCTGTACCTCCAAGGGTTTAGAACCCGGTACGTTGCTGCCGCTGCATGAGGTCGTGGAACAGGAGCTGCCCGAAAGCGATTTTGTCGCGCTGTCCGGCCCCTCGCACGCCGAGGAGATTTCTCGCGGCGTGCCGACGGTTCTGGTGGCGGCGAGTAAGTCGCTGACGGCGGCGCAAAAAATTCAGGATTTAACGGTGCAGACCCACATCCGCATCTACACGAGCGACGACGTCGTCGGGGTGGAGCTCGGCGGCGCGCTTAAAAACGTCATCGCCTTTGCGGCGGGCGTCGTCGACGGCATGGGCGGCGGCGACAACACCAAAGCGGCGCTGATGACGCGCGGCCTCACCGAGATTGCGCGCATGGGCGTCAAGATGGGCGCTAAGAGAGAGACCTTCGCCGGCCTTTCGGGCGTGGGCGATCTGATCGTCACCTGCTGCTCGATGCATTCGCGCAATCGCCGCTGCGGCATCTATGTCGGCGAGGGCATGACGGTGGATCAGGCGGTCGAAAAGGTGGGCATGACGGTTGAAGGCATCACGGCAGCCCTCTGCGCCTATGAGCTGTCGCGGCGTCTGGACGTGGATATGCCAATCACCGCGCAGATATACAGCCTGATTAAGGGCCAGACGACTGCAAAGCAGGCGGTGGGAGCGCTTTTGGCGCGTCCGCCCAAGCACGAAGTCGAGCACAACTGGCTCGAGGAGGGGGCGTCTACGCTTTAAATTCGAATGATGCTTTTCCATGAGAGGCTGCAAGACATTATTAGCGTGACGAAAGGACGGTGTGCATATTATGAGCAAGGTCATCGTAACCACCGGGGATATCAGCAGGCCCTATGAGATTTTAGGGCCGGTTTATTTTCAGGTTTCTAACAAAGGTGTGTTTGGCAGCGCATTAAGCAAATTGGTCGCGCAATACCAGTCTGAAATTGCCCGTATGAAAAAACAGGGCGCCATGTCGCAGGACAGGGCCGATTGGGGCTTTTTATATGGCGAATGGTCGGTCGGGCAAAGTGATTTTGAAAAGGCCTTTTTCGTCGCGACCGAGGAGCTTAAAAAGCGCGGCGAGATGGTGGGCGCCGACGCTATTATCGGTATGCGGCAGGATATCGATATGGATACAAACGGTTTTGCGTTCTTTTACCTTCAAATGTACGGTACAGCCGTTAAATTTGTGTGAGCGAGAAGTCTGAATTTAGTTGCAGCATTGTCCGGCGGGCAGACCCCGCCGGACAATGCTGTTGGTATGGCAATTGATGTGTTAAACTGCCGCAGATAACAGCCTGTGGTATATGGCAGCGTTGTCCGCGCATTATAGAGGTCAAATTTAATGCCCTTAATAAATCTGAAATGCTCCGCTTATCATCGTTCGAAAGTTAAAATAGCCGCGAATATTGATAAATCTAAATTGCGACGCCTAATGGGGATGCTTAAAATAGAATCTACGACTTTTTTATAAAACAGCGCTGTTTTATAAAAGGGGGTCATGCACATGCGCCTTGAGTGCGATATAATATTAATAAAATTAGCGTTTATAACAGATAGGATACATATTTTTGGTTCAAACGGACAAAATTAGCATATCCAACCAAAAAAGGCTTGACTGGGCATTTTTACGCGAAAAAAATTTCGGATAATGCGAAAAAATGCTTGCAAACGCCGTTTTGCTGTGATATTATATACCTTGCGTGACTGCTGAGATATGCGTTGATGCGGGAGGTGGCCGCCCTTTGAGGCGGGGAATTTCCGCGGAGTATGTCCGATTTTAAACCGGGCGACCCATCAAACCCGATATGACAGGGCAACCTGT